>NZ_DAMBSA010000294.1:0-6249 GCF_032054795.1 Pantoea sp. CTOTU49201 | reverse complement strand
CCGTAAAACGCTTTCGCTGACCTCCGCGCCGATCAACGTCAACGTCTTCTGCCACGCGCCGGTGCAACGCAATCCGCAATTAGAACAGGCGTGGATTGCCCGCTTTCAGCCGGTGTTTGCTCGCTATAAAGCCACTCCGCCGGATGCGCTGTCAGAGATTTACCAAACGTTTGTCGATAACGACGCGATGCTGGAGGTGTTGCTGGAGTCCGCACCTGCCGCAGTGAGTTTCCACTTTGGTTTGCCGTCCGCCGTTTTCGTGCAGCGTTTGAAAAGTCGCGGCATTATCACGCTGGCGAGCGCCACCAGTATCCGCGAAGCCCAGGCGATTGAAGCCGCTGAGATCGATTTTATTGTGGCGCAGGGCATTGAGGCGGGCGGGCATCGCGGGATATTCCATCCTCAAGGCGACGATCAGCAGCTCAGCACCTTCACGTTGGTACAAGCGATTGGCAAGATCTCACGCCTGCCGGTAATTGCCGCCGGTGGCGTAATGGATGGCGCAGGCATTGCCGCCATGCTCAAATTGGGCGCGGCGGGCGTTCAGCTGGGCACCGCGTTTATCTTGTGCCCGGAATCCGCTGCCAATGCGGCGTATCGCCAGGCGCTGAAAAGCGAGCAGGCGAACAGCACTGAGATGATCGCCGCCATCTCTGGCCGCTCGGCAAGATGTCTCACCAACGATTTTTGCCATCTGGCGCGCGAATTTGCGCAGGAATCCATTCCACCTTATCCACTCACCTATGCGTTAGGCAAAGCGCTTGCCGCCGCAGCGGCTGCCAAAGGCGTACACGGCTTTGGCGCGCAGTGGGCCGGACAGGGCGCGGCTCTGGCGCGGGAAATGCCGGCTGCTGAATTGGTCAAAACGCTGGTGAAGGAGTGGCAAGCGGCGTAACGCCGCCGCTAATTAAGGCTCATCAATACGCGTTACGTTTAAATGTGTAGTATCGCCTCGTCCATAAACTTTTCCGCTGACGCGAATTTTGTCGTCAGCCTTATACGTTTTGCCTTTAAAAGCATCGGCCTTAGCATCAAGAGTGATGGTTCCCGTATTATCCCGGAATTCGTAACTCTCATCTTTTAATTTTTTAACGATGTAACCTTCTAAGGTGACATATCCGCCCTGACGAAAATCACGAATGCGTGATATCGGCGTTTGGCCCGTGTCTTCAGAACCTTTGTAGCCTGCATCCTGTTTACTTTGTGGCGGTGCGCTTTCTCCGGCCTCGAATCCGCCTTGTGCCGCACTGGCACCCACGCTTAACAGCATTAATAACGACGCTAAAACACGTTGCTTCATCTCTTCACCCGCTATTTATTTATCCATGATGTTTAATCCTGGCACAATTACGTCTGTTTACACGTTAGAGCTCTGGCTAATTAATCGGGAATGAAAAGTATTTATTTTGTACGGAAAGTGAAAGCTGTATAAAAATATATTACGCTTCGCTTAAATTTACTTCACGGCAAATCAACGCCATTCATCTCTTTAAACATCATTTATAAGCGAAGCGGAAATTTAAATTTTTTTTTGCTCTACAGTTAATAGGGTCTTAACTGGAGGAGCATGTGAAATGTCGAAAGATAAAAAAGAGCAAAATTTAACCCATACCGCGCCGCACAAAGGGCCAGAAACCTCTGAGCCGGGTTTAGGTGACTTAGCGCCGCAAGATGGTGGACATAAACCTGCCGCCGAACCTACACCGCCGGGCAAACAGCCCACTGCGCCTGGCAGCCTCAAAGCGCCCGCGACGCAAAACAGCAAGCTTGAGCAGCTCGACGAGTACCGTAAAAATGGTGAAAACGCCGACCTGACCACCAATCAGGGTACACGCATCGCCAACGATCAGAACTCGCTGCGTGCCGGTTCGCGCGGTCCCACGCTGCTTGAAGACTTCATCATGCGCGAGAAAATCACGCATTTTGACCACGAACGCATTCCTGAGCGTATCGTTCATGCGCGCGGTTCGGCGGCGCACGGCTATTTCCAGCCCTACCGCTCGTTGGAAAAACTGACCAAAGCAGGCTTCCTCAGCGATGCCGAAAAAATCACACCCGTCTTCGTGCGTTTTTCCACCGTGCAAGGTGGCGCAGGATCGGCTGATACCGTGCGCGATATCCGTGGATTCGCCACCAAGTTCTATACCGATGAGGGCGTATTTGATTTAGTCGGCAACAACACGCCGGTGTTTTTCATTCAGGATGCGCATAAATTCCCTGACTTTGTGCATGCGGTGAAACCCGAGCCGCACAACGAAATTCCGCAAGGGCAAAGTGCGCATGACACTTTCTGGGATTATGTGTCGCTGCAACCGGAAACGCTGCACAACGTCATCTGGGCGATGTCGGATCGCGGCATCCCGCGCAGCTATCGCACCATGGAAGGCTTCGGTATCCATACTTTCCGCCTGATTAACGCCGAAGGTAAATCCACCTTCGTGCGTTTCCACTGGAAACCGGTGGCGGGCAAAGCGTCGCTGCTGTGGGATGAAGCGCAGAAGCTGACTGGCCGCGATCCTGACTTCCATCGCCGCGATCTGTGGGAAGCGATTGAAGCCGGCGATTTCCCGGAATATGAGCTGGGTCTGCAGCTGATCCCGGAAGAGGATGAGTTCAAGTTCGATTTCGACATTCTCGATGCCACCAAACTGATTCCGGAAGAGCTGGTGCCGGTTGAGCTGGTCGGCAAAATGGTGCTCAACCGTAATCCGGACAACTTCTTCGCCGAAACCGAACAGGTCGCATTCCATCCGGGCCACATCGTGCCGGGGCTGGATTTCAGCAATGATCCGCTGCTGCAGGGCCGTTTGTTCTCCTACACCGACACGCAAATCAGCCGTTTGGGTGGGCCGAACTTCCACGAGATTCCGATCAATCGTCCGGTTTGCCCGTACCACAACTTCCAGCGTCAAGGCATGCATCGTACGGAAATCGATACCAATCCAGCCAACTACGAACCGAACTCCATCAACAACAACTGGCCGCGTGAAGTGCCGCCAGCGGCGAAGCAGGGCGGATTTGAGAGTTATCAGGAACGCATTGAAGGCAGCAAGGTGCGCGAGCGCAGCCCATCGTTTGGCGAATATTATTCGCAGCCACGGCTGTTTTGGCTGAGCCAGACGGCGGAAGAGCAGCAGCACATTATTGGCGCTTACTCGTTTGAGCTCAGCAAGGTGGCACGTCCTTATATCCGCGAACGCGTGGTTGATCATCTGCTGCAGATTGATGTCACGCTGGCGCAGGGCGTGGCGAAAAATCTCGGTCTGAAGCTGAGTGATGAGCAGCTGAAAACCGCGCCACCGAAGGACGTCAATGGACTGCAAAAGGACGAAAGTCTCAGTCTCTACGCCCAACCGAGCGGCGATATTAAAGGCCGTCAGGTCGCGTTACTGTTGAGTGACGGCGTAAAAGCGGCCGACGTGCTGGCGATTCTGCAGGCGCTAAAAGCGCAGGGCGTGCATGCCAAAATCCTGGCGGCGCATATGGGGCAAGTGCTGGCCGATGACGGATCGGTGCTGCCGGTTGATGCCACCTTTACCGGTCTTCCTTCGCTGACCTTTGATGCGGTGATTGTGCCGGATGGCAATATTGATGCGTTGCTGCTGAGCGGCGATGCGCGCTATTTCCTGCTGGAAGCGTACAAGCATCTCAAAGCCATTGGTCTGAGCGGTGATGCGCGCCGATTCAAAGCGCAGTTCAACGTGCAGGATAATGAAACCGAAGAAGGGCTGGTGGAAGCGGTGAAAGCCGAAGGCAGCTTTATGGCAGATTTCCTCGCGTTGATGGCATCCCATCGCGTCTGGTCGCGCAGTAAAAAAGCGCTGACCGTCGCAGCATAAAACCTCTAGGCGGGGCTTTCTGCTCCGTCCTGCTCTCCCTGCATCTCAAATAAAAAAGCCCGCACTGTGCGGGCTGGTCGATATGACTACCAAATGATCTCGTTGTAAACGCGTGCCGTAGTGCAGCCACTGTGTGTGGTAGAGCTATACTACAGTAATATCTGGTTACTGGTCATATGAGTTATCGATGGTCCGAAATATATCCGCCTTCTCACGCGCGGCATCAATTACATGCTTAACTCTGTTGTAGCTTGAAAACAGAGGACAACATGCCGTTAAAAAGAAAAATGGATCCTAAGGCGACATCTGACGCGGGTTTGCAGCAAAGTATTGTGCTGTCCGGTCTCTTTTTGATTATCACCGTGGTGGGGATGAGCATCTGGACGCTACGCGAAGATTGGCTCGGCACCGTGCGACAAACGCAGCAAACGGCGATGAATCTGGCGCTGTCGCAGTCGCGTCAGGCGGAAGATACCTTTCTGCAGACGGAGCTGTCGCTACGGCAGATGCAGCGTGATCTCCAATTGCAGCTGGCCACACATATTCAGGGCGCTGACCTGAGTAACACCATGCGCGAACTGCAACGTCGTCTGCCACAACTGCATGGACTGTTTTATTACGATGCCGAGGGCAAGTGGATTGCGACCTCTGCTGAACGTGTGCCCAACAATATTAATAACTCCGATCGTGAATATTTCACCTTTCAGCGCAGCAACCATCGTAACAGCGTGCATATTAGCCCGGTGATCACCAGTCGTAGCACCGGCGATTTGGTGATCCCCGTTTCCCTGCGCGTCAGTGATGCCAGCGGTGGATTTAAGGGCGTGTTGCTGGCCACCATCAAGGTGGATTTTTTCCGCCGCTTCTACAGCTACTATGAGATCGGTGCACGCGATGTGCTGGTGTTAATGCTGGCCGATAGCACAGTGCTCTATGCGCGTCCGATGCCAGACAGTTACATAGGTATGAATCTCTCGGCCAGCCCGCTGTTTCAGGAGATGCTGGCTAAGATGGATCGTGGCAGCGGGCAGTGGCGATCGGTGTTGGATGGGCAACCGCGTATCTTTGGATTTGCCCGTTCCGATCGTTATCCGATTATTGTGGCGGCGGGTTACAACAGCGACGATCTGTTCCATGTGTGGGTCAACGGTCGGGCGCAGGATATTCTGCTCAGCATCATTCTGCTGCTGACCATCATCTTACTCGGCACCTTCCAGCTGCGTCAGGCGCGCCGCGTGTTGCGCTATCAGCAGGAGCTGACGCTGCTGCGTGACGAGCTGCACAACGCCAACCTGACGCTGAACAAACTCGCGCATGTCGATGGCTTAACCGGGCTGGCGAATCGCCGGGAATTTGATCGTTTCCTGCGTGAAGCGTTAACCAATGCGGCAGCAAGCGGCAAACCGCTCTCGCTTATCATGATGGATATCGATTTCTTCAAACACTACAACGATACCTATGGTCACATTGCCGGGGATAAATGCCTGAAAGTGGTCGGCGAGGTGCTGGCGTCTGTCACCGGAAGACGTTCAGATATGGCCGCGCGCTATGGCGGCGAGGAGTTTGCGCTGATATTACCGGATACTTCATTTGGCGAAGGGATGACCATTGCCAACCGCGTAGTTGAAGCGGTGAGGGTGATGCAGCTTCCCCATGTTTCTTCGCCCGTTGGGCATGTCACGCTCAGTGCCGGCTGCGCCACCACCGTTACGGCGGCGGCGGTGAGCGCCGTTAAACTGCTGGAATACGCCGATCATGCTTTGTATCAGGCAAAGCGTGAAGGGCGTGATGGGGCGAAAGGAATGAATATCGCCTCGCTGCCAGAAGAGCAGAAATAACCCTGTGCTTATTCCACGGCAGGCAGCTGGTATTTGATATATTGACGCAGCGCTTCGTGCATCTGGCTATTCCTTTCGTCCTCTAAGCCGCGCTCTTCATATTCTTTTGCCAGCTGAATAATCACCTCATCATATTTCCCTTTAAAGGTGATGTTATTTACCGCCACCTGCTTAATCATTAACTCGCGCAAGGCAGCGACTTCAATCTGCAGCTGGTTTACCGTTTCTTCCAGCTCGTTTACGCGTTCTTCATTCGACATAGGTTCTCCGGATGTTATTAAGCTGTGGCCGTATCAGGGCCTGAATATCGCATTGGCATGCGCGTAATTCAAGCGTGAAGCGGTTACTTCGCCAGCGGTAGATTTTCTCAGGGCTTGAGTCTGTGGTGCGCTGCGAAAAATAAAAACCAGCGCTGAGCAAAGTCGCCAGCGGTAAAGCATCGGTCAGCCCTGAAATGGCGGTGCGGCTTGAGGCGGGGCTGGGTATTGCGGCGCGCCTGTGGCTATCAATGCATGCAGGTGCGCATTAAGGTATGACCGGGCTGATGGGTTACAGATCAGACCGGGCACATA
>NZ_DAMBSA010000293.1:0-6254 GCF_032054795.1 Pantoea sp. CTOTU49201 | reverse complement strand
CGCCGTGCTGCTGCAGACGCTGCAGGTTCTCTTGCGTGATCGCCGCGCGGTACATCTGCTGATTCATGGCCGGGACGATGGCAACGGGCGCGGCGCTTGCCAGACACGCGGTGGTGACCAAATCATTCGCCATACCGGCCGTCATGCGGGCAATCAGATCGGCGGTTGCCGGCGCCAGCACAATCAAATCAGCCCATTTCGCCAGTTCAATATGGCCCATCGCCGCTTCCGCCGCCGGATCGAGCAAATCATCAAATACCGGATAACCGGAAACCGCCTGCAGGCTCAGCGGGGTAATAAAAGCTTTGGCCGCTTCGGTCATCATTACGCGCACATCAGCGCCGCGATCGCGCAGCCGACGCACCAGCTCCGGCGCTTTATACGCAGCGATGCCGCCGCTCACGCCCAGCAGAATTTTCTTTCCGGCTAATCCCGTCATGTTGTTCGCCTCAAAGCAGATTGCCGCGTCAGGGGCGGCAGATGCAGGCAACTTTATCACAAAATCCACAGTGCGCCTTTTCACTGCCTGCGGCCTTTGCGAGGCGGCTCTGAAATCGTTCAATGCGTGCTGGCGCTGAATGTGGCTGACGCGCAGAATCGCCGCAACGCAGGGAGAAGATGGTCATGACGGAACTGGCACCACGGGAAAAACTGATGTTAATGGGCGCCGAAGTGCTAAGTGATGCTGAGCTGCTGGCGATTTTTTTGCGCACCGGCATCAGCGGCACCAGCGTGCTGCTGTTGGCGCATCAGATGCTGAACGAGTTTGGTTCGCTCTATCGCATTATGACGGCCAGTAAAGAGGAACTCGGGCAGATTAAAGGTGTGGGCAGCGCCAAAATGACGCAGCTGTATGCTATAGCCGAGCTGGGAAGACGGTTTTTTGCCAGCCAGCTGGCGCGGGAGAACGTGATGGAGAATCCACAGGTGACGCGTCATTACCTGCAAAGCGTGCTGGCGCATCAGGAGCGCGAAGTGTTTATGGCGCTGTTCCTTGATAACCAACACCGCGTGTTGCAGGCGCAGAAGATGTTTTCCGGCACGATTGCCAGCGTGGAAGTTCATCCACGCGAAATCGTGCGCGAAGCGCTGAAACTCAACGCGGCAGCGGTGATTCTGGCGCACAATCATCCGTCGGGCATCGCTGAACCCAGCCGCGCCGATCGCGAGATTACCGGAAAAGTAGGACAAGCCTGTGCGCTGCTCAATATCCGTTTACTTGATCATTTGGTGATCGGTCACGGCGAGTTTACCTCTTTCGCCGAGCGCGGTTGGTTGTAATTCATCGATTCAACTGAACAGAAATAGGGCATTTTTGCGCGATCCAGAGGGATCTTTATCTGTTCGGGACTTGAGCACTCGGGCTGAGCGGCGTATACTACGCCACCTTTGAGAATCTCGGGTTTGGCGTTTGGGCCAGCTTAGCGGGTTCACATGGAACTCGCCTGGGCGGGCTAAGGCCTGACGAGGCGGCCAAAACCTAGTTTTTAAAGCTCGAGCTGATTTGATTTTTGGAGAATAGAAATGTCACGAGTCTGCCAGGTAACTGGAAAGCGTCCGGTAACGGGTAACAACCGTTCCCACGCAATGAACGCGACGAAACGCCGTTTCCTGCCGAACCTGCACTCTCACCGTTTCTGGGTTGAGAGCGAAAAGCGCTTCGTTACTCTGCGTGTATCTGCTAAAGGTATGCGTGTTATTGATAAAAAGGGCATCGATACGGTTCTGACCGAAATCCGCGCCCGTGGTGAGAAGTACTAAGGAACTGAATCATGGCTAAAGGTATTCGTGAGAAGATCAAGCTGGTTTCCTCTGCTGGTACAGGTCACTTCTATACCACCACGAAGAACAAGCGTACTAAACCAGAGAAATTAGAACTGAAAAAGTTCGATCCGGTTGTACGTCAGCACGTGATCTACAAAGAAGCTAAAATTAAGTAATTTTAGTGTTCTGTGAAAAACCCGGCTTCGGCCGGGTTTTTTGTTTCTGCGATTCGTTGAGGAGATGAGATGCCTGAATTACCTGAGGTAGAAACCAGTCGTCGCGGTATCGAACCCCATATGGTGGGTGCCACGATTCTGCATGCAGTGGTGCGCAATCCACGTTTGCGCTGGCCGGTCTCGCATGAAATCCACGCGCTGAGTGATCAACCCGTATTGAGCGTGCAGCGTCGCGCTAAATATCTGCTGCTCGAACTGCCGCATGGCTGGATCATCATTCACCTCGGCATGTCCGGCAGCTTGCGTGTGCTACCCGGCGAACAACCGGCCGCCAAACATGACCACGTCGATTTGGTGATGAGCAACGGCAAAGTGCTGCGCTACACCGATCCACGTCGCTTTGGCGCCTGGCTGTGGAGCAATGACCTTGCAGGCAGCAGCGTGCTGGCGCATCTCGGTCCGGAACCGCTCAGCAACGAATTTGATGGCGCTTATCTGTTTGAAAAGTCGCGTGGCAAACGCACCGTGATTAAACAGTGGCTGATGGATAACAAAGTGGTGGTAGGCGTCGGGAACATCTACGCCAGCGAATCGCTGTTTACCGCCGGGATCTTGCCCGATCGTTCGGCGATGAGTTTGAGTCAGGAAGAGGCGGAACTGCTGGTTAACACCATCAAAGCGGTGTTGTTACGCTCGATTGAGCAGGGCGGCACCACGCTGCGTGATTTCCTGCAAACTGACGGTAAGCCAGGCTACTTTGCGCAAGAGCTGCAGGTTTATGGCCGCGCCGGTGAACCTTGTCGCGCCTGCGGTACACCGATTGTCAGCGGCAAGCATGGCCAGCGCAGCACCTTCTGGTGTCCACGCTGCCAGCACTGAGTTAAGGCTGCGCCAGTCGCGCAAGTAACGCCTTATGCACCACGGCAGGCAGAAATGCCTGCACGTCACCGGCGTGGCGCGCCACTTCTTTGACCAGTGAAGAAGAGACGAACGAGAAACCTTCTGACGGCATCAGAAACACGCTTTCCAGCGTGGGCAACAGATGTCGATTCATCTGCGCCAGCTGCAGCTCATATTCGAAATCCGACACCGCACGCAATCCACGTACCAGCACATTGGCATTCTGCGCCTGGGCAAAGTTCGCCATCAAGTCACTAAACCCGATTACTTCGACATTCGGCAGATGTGCCGTCACCTGACGCGCCATATCCACGCGCTCATCCAGAGTGAACAGCGGCTTTTTACTCGGGCTGGCGGCAATCGCCACGACGATGCGGTCAAACATCTTCGCTGCGCGCGTCACAATATCCAGATGGCCCAAGGTAAAGGGATCAAAGGTGCCGGGATAAATCGCTTTGGTACTCATACGCGACCTTGTGTTGAGGTGTGATGCAGCGCCCAAAGCGCCGAGTATTTGTTGAAAGTGTATTGCGCGTTAACCACTGCCAGAATCCAGCCCTGTTTGCCATCAAGAAAACCGGCGCGCAGCAGCAGCGTTTTAACGAATGCGCCAAGCGTATGGCTAAAGATCGAGAACAAGCCGCAGCGTTTGCCGCGCTGGAAACGCTCATTTGCCCAGGCTTCTGCATAGTTCATCTGCTTACGCTGAAACGCAATCAGGTCGCGACAGGTGAGATGTTGCAGATCGCCCGCCAGCTTCACTACCGGCGCACCTTGCGTCTCCAGTGATTCGTGTACCAAATTGTCGTTGTAATTGAGCTTGCGCGGATAAAGACGCATGACGCGGTCGGGATACCAGCCGCTGTGGCGCATAAAGCGGCCGAGAAACAGATTGCTGCGGCCAAGGCTGTAAACGTTGTCCGATGCGGGCTGCGCGAGAACCTGCTCGATAGCGCGACGCAGTTCAGGCGTCACACGCTCGTCGGCATCGATCATCAAAATCATTTCACCTTGCGCATGGGCCTGCGCGCGCTGGCGCTGCTTGCCAAATCCCTGCCAGCCTTCAGCCTGGAACACCTGCGCGCCCTGTTCGCGAGCCACCTGCATCGTGTTATCGCTGCTGCCGGAATCCAGCACCACAATCTCATCTGCCCAACTGACAGAAGCCAGCGCCTCCGGCAGCAGTTCAGCTTCGTTTTTGGCGATCATCACCACGGAGAGACGTTGGCGTTGCGACATGAATTAGTGTGCTCGCGGCGGTAAGTGAGGTTCGAGTAACTGTAGCAGACGCTGTAATGCGCCCTGATTTTGATGCAGCACTTCCACAGCATGACGGCCGTAATAGCGGCGATAATCGTCATCCTGCAGCAGGTTAGCGACCTCTTTCTGCAGTGATACCACGTCAGTGACGGTAATCAGCCCTTCGGCTTGCTGCAGCTTGGCGCAGATATCTTTGAAGTTCCAGATGTGCGGGCCCATCAGCACCGGAATGGCATGCGCTGCCGGTTCCAGCGGGTTGTGACCGCCGCGCTCGACCAGGCTGCCGCCCACAAATGCAAGGTCGGCGATGCCGTACAGCATCATCAACTCGCCCATGGTGTCGCCAATCACCACTTGCGTGGAGCTGGAAGGGATCTCGCCGCTGCTGCGCAGGGTAAAGCTGAAGCCACGTTTTTGCGTCAGGTCGCAGGCATCTTTGAAACGTTCCGGATGGCGTGGCACCAAAATCAGCAACAGATCGGGGAACTGTTGCAGCAGGCGACGATGCGCATCGAGCACAATCGCTTCTTCACCTTCGTGGGTGCTGGTGGCGATCCACACCGGACGACGCGATGCCCACTGACGACGCAGCGTGACGGCTTTTGCCGCCAGTTCTGGCGTCACGGAGATATCAAATTTTAGGCTGCCGGTAACGGTGAGATGCGAACGCTTCAGGCCAAGGCTGAGGAAACGGTCGCCATCTTCGGCGTTTTGCGCGGCAATCAGCGTGATGCGCTGCAGCAAGTCACGCATAAAGCCGCCGAGCTTTTTGTAGCCTTTGGCCGAGCGCTCCGACAGGCGCGCATTGGCAATCACCAGCGGAATCTTGCGCTGATGCAGAATGCGGATAATGTTTGGCCACAGCTCGGTTTCCATGATGATCACCAGGCGTGGATCGACGGTATCAAGGAAACGGTTGATGGAACCTGGCAGGTCGTACGGCAGGTAAACGTGGTGCACATCTTTGCCAAACGCTGACTGCGCACGTTCGGAGCCGGTTGGCGTCATGGTGGTGACAGTAATCGGCAGCGTCGGATAGCGGTGACGCAGCGCGCGCACCAGCGGCACCGCCGCCAGCGTCTCGCCGACGGAAACCGAGTGCAACACAATGCCATGCGGCAGCACTTTTCCAGTGCAATAGCCGTAGCGTTCTGCCCAACGTTTACGATAGGCCGGTGCTTTTCGACCGCGCAGCCACAGGCGCAGCCAGATTAGTGGCTGAATCAGATAGAGCAAGGCTGTGTATAGAGTCGTCATAGTTACCGTTACGACAGAATCGCGTCAAAAAACAGAGGAAAGGCGGCATGTTATCAGAAATTAACCGCCTGCTCATACCACTTCGTCAGCGGGTCTGCAGCACTTGCTGATACAGCGAGGTCAGCGCTTGCGCCAGCCGCTGCGGGCCATAAGGTTCAACTCTGCGACGTGCGGCTTCGCCCATGGCAGGATTGTGTGAAAGCGGCGGTGTTGCTTTTACGGCTTCGTTTAACGCTTTGATATCTAATGCATCGCAGACAAAACCTTCCTGACCTGCAGTGATAAACTCCGCGCCGCCGCAGCCGGTGCTGGTGATCACCGCCAAACCGCAGGCCATCGCTTCCAGCACCACATTCGGGAAGGGATCATAAAGCGTGGGCAGCAGCAGCGCATCGGCTGCATGGTAGAACGGTTGCACATCCTGCTGTACGCCAACAAAGCGTAAGCGATCGAGGCAATTCAGCTGGTTTGCCAGCTGCTGATAGCGCGACAACTGCTTATCCTGGCCGACCACCACCAGATAACGATCGCTTTTCGCTACCGCTTCAATCGCCGCCTTCAATCCTTTGCGCTCAAAGCCCGAACCTACGTAAATCATTACTGTGGCATCTTGCGGCAGTTTGAGCTGCTGGCGTGCCGCATGGCGCAGCGCTTCGCTGGCTGGCTGGAAGCGTTGGCTATCAATGGCGTTATGAATCACATGAATCTTGCGGGCATCAAGCGTGAAGTGACGCAAAATATCCTGCTTTACCATCTCTGAATTACAGATCACCGCTTTCAACGACGGCGCGTTGAACATGTCGGCTTCTGCCTGCAACACGTACCGGTGATAAGGACTGAATTGGGCACTTAAGCGCTGCCACGGCGACACGATGCGCGCGCGCTGCTCCAGCCAAA
>NZ_DAMBSA010000292.1:0-6258 GCF_032054795.1 Pantoea sp. CTOTU49201 | reverse complement strand
TGATGGTGAGCCATATCAACCATGCGCAGGAAATTGATGATGAGCTGCGTTACGGCATGCAGATGCTGAAGCGTGCGGGCGTTACGCTGCTAAATCAGAGTGTGTTGTTGCGTGATGTGAATGATGATGCGCAGACGCTGGCGGATCTCAGCAATGCGCTGTTTGATGCCGGTATTTTGCCCTACTACCTGCACGTGCTGGATAAGGTGCAAGGCGCGGCGCACTTCTTTGTTTCCGATGAAGAAGCACGCGTGCTGGTGCGCCAGCTGCTGGCGATGGTGTCCGGTTATATGGTGCCAAAACTGGCGCGAGAGATTGGCGGAGAGCCAAGCAAGACGCCGCTGGATTTACAGCTGCGTCAGGAATAACCAAGACCCAACTGAGAGTTTCCTGCCTGTCGTTCCACTATAAAAGCTCCTGAAATTACCAGGCACATCGTGTGCTTATGTTTTTACAGGAGCTGTTATGAAAAAAGTGGCATTAACGCTACTGGCACTATTATCACTGAGTTTGGTTTTTACCATGAAAGCCAAGGCCGCTCAGGATTGTGCCACGCGTCACGCGGCAATTAGTGAAGAATTACGTTACGCTGAAGCCAACAATAATTATTCACGTATCAACGGCCTGCGTAGCGCACTCGCAGAACTGGATATGCATTGCACTCGCAGTAACGTCATTTCAGATACTCAACGCCAGCTCGATAAACTCAACGATAAAGTAGCGGACAAGCAGAAAGCTATTCGTGAAATTGAGTTTGATTTACAACGCGCGCGCGCAGATGGGGATGCGAAAAAAATTCGCAAATATCAGCGTAAGCTAGAAGATAAACAAGAGGAACTCGCTGAAGCACAAGAAGAGCTGGCGCGGGTGCGGAATGAGATGTCCGCATTGAGGAAGTAACAAAATGGCCGAATCGCTTCGGCCATTTTGCATCGAACCCTTCAGGCAATTACGCCGGAAAAATCACGGGCACTTATATACCTGGCCGGTCATTTTGCTATCGAGCGGCGCGAAAGCTGACAGCAAATTCTGCGTCGGGCTGGTGGCACCATAAATCACGTTGCCGCCCATTTCAGCCGCGCGGTTACGCAGGTCGTTAGCTGCGCCACGCAGTGAACTGCCTTCACCGCCTGAACCGCTCAGCCAGTTGCTCTGGGAGCCGGTAAGCGTTCCCAGCAGCTGACATTGACTCGCGGGTTGTTGGTCGACGAAGGTCACACGTTCGCCGCCAGCACTCAGTTGATTGGAGCTGCTACAGCCCGCTAGCAGTAAAGTTCCGACTGCCAGACCGAGCAAGAGGTTAATCCGCATTGTAATCCCCATTTATTATCATCAGTGTCGGGCGGCAGCGTAGCAGAAAAGCGCACTTTTTTTCTGAACATTCATTGCCCTAAACCCGTAAAGCCGAAGTATTGCGCCCTTACTTATACCTTGTTCCCCAGCAAAAGAAAAACCCCCGACCGTTTCCGATCGGGGGTTTTCCAGATGACTTAAGCAGTCAGGGGCAATTACATCATGCCGCCCATTCCGCCCATGCCACCCATACCGCCAGCGCCACCTAAATCAGGTGCATCGTTTTTAGGCAGATCGGTCACCATCGCTTCGGTGGTGATCATCAGGCCCGCAACAGATGAAGCGTACTGCAGCGCAGAACGGGTCACTTTGGTTGGATCCAGGATACCGAAGTCGATCATGTTGCCGTACTCTTCGGTCTGCGCGTTATAACCGTAGTTGCCGTCGCCCGCTTTCACGTTGTTAGCAACAACTGAAGGCTCTTCGCCGGCGTTAGAAACGATCTGACGCAGTGGCGCTTCCATTGCGCGCAGCGCAACTTTGATACCCACGTTCTGATCTTCGTTATCGCCTTTCAGGCCAGATGCGGCGATTTTCGCTGCAACGCGAACCAGCGCCACACCACCACCGGCAACCACGCCTTCTTCAACCGCAGCACGGGTCGCGTGCAGGGCATCTTCAACGCGTGCTTTCTTCTCTTTCATTTCAACTTCAGTTGCTGCGCCCACTTTCAGAACGGCTACGCCGCCTGCCAGTTTCGCTACGCGCTCCTGCAGTTTCTCTTTGTCGTAATCAGAGGTCGCTTCTTCGATCTGCTGACGAATCTGCGTTACACGGCCAGAGATAGCGCCTTGATCGCCCACGCCATCGATGATGGTGGTGGTGTCTTTGTTGATCACAACGCGCTTAGCCTGACCCAGATCTTCCAGGGTAGCTTTCTCCAGCTCCATACCGATCTCTTCAGAGATCACGGTACCGCCGGTCAGGATAGCGATATCCTGCAGCATGGCTTTACGACGGTCGCCGAAGCCAGGTGCTTTAACCGCAGCCACTTTGACGATACCGCGCATGGTGTTCACCACCAGCGTTGCCAGGGCTTCACCTTCCACGTCTTCTGCAATGATCAGCAGTGGCTTACCGGCTTTAGCAACGGCTTCCAGCACTGGCAGCATTTCGCGGATGTTAGAGATTTTCTTGTCAGCCAGCAGGATGAACGGGGTTTCCAGCTCAACTGCGCCTGTTTCTGGCTTGTTGATGAAGTACGGGGACAGGTAGCCGCGATCAAACTGCATACCTTCAACCACGTCCAGCTCGTCTTGCAGGCCGGTGCCTTCTTCAACGGTGATAACGCCTTCTTTGCCCACTTTGTCCATCGCGTCAGCGATCAAAGTACCCACGGTTTCGTCGGAGTTAGCAGAGATGGTACCAACCTGTGCGATAGCGCGTGAATCCTGGCAAGGTACAGACAGGGTTTTCAGTTCTTCAACGGCAGCGATAACGGCTTTATCGATACCGCGCTTCAGATCCATCGGGTTCATGCCCGCAGCCACAGCTTTCAGGCCTTCGGTGATGATTGCCTGAGCCAGAACGGTTGCGGTGGTGGTGCCGTCGCCTGCTGCGTCGTTCGCTTTAGAGGCCACTTCTTTCACCATCTGTGCGCCCATGTTTTCGAACTTGTCTTCCAGCTCGATTTCACGCGCAACAGAAACACCATCTTTAGTGATGGTCGGTGCACCAAAAGATTTATCCAGAACCACGTTACGGCCTTTCGGGCCCAGGGTAACTTTTACTGCATCTGCCAGTACGTTTACGCCACGCAGCATTTTCACGCGTGCGTCATTACCGAATTTTACGTCTTTAGCTGCCATTTCAAATATCCCTTAAATTCGTTTCGTTCAGTGAATTACGCGTAAATTACGCTTCAACTACTGCAAGGATGTCGCTTTCGGAGATGATCAGAACTTCTTCGTTGTCGATTTTCTCGGTTTTAGCACCGTAGCCTTCGCTGAAAATCACCAGATCACCCACTTTTACGTCCAGTGGCTTAACTTCACCGTTTTCCAGGATGCGGCCTTTGCCAACAGCCAGGACTTCACCGCGGGTAGATTTACCGGCAGCTGAACCGGTCAGCACGATGCCGCCCGCTGATTTAGCTTCAACTTCTTTACGCTTGACGATGACGCGATCGTGCAATGGACGAATTTTCATTTGATAGCTCTCCTTTGAGAAGTCCAATCATTCATTTTTTGGGGTTGAACCGGACTGCATGGCTTCCGGCCTCGTGCTGGAAGAGATAGGGGCAATAAGTGGGCTTTCAAGGGCAAAAAATATAAATATTTTCGTTTCTGCAACAGATGGCGAAAAATGCAGCAAAAAGGCGGCTTGCGCCGCCTTGATTAATTTATTGGTCCTTATCGTGACCAATTCGGTCCTGATCTTTACGCTCGTATTCACCGTCCACGGTGAAACCGGCATCCGGACCGGCACCCGGTCCGCGCCACACGCGCAGATGCGGCATCAGCTTCAAGGTCAGATGCTTCTGCACCGGCGGCAATAGCAGCAGTAAACCGAGGAAGTCGGTGAAGAAACCAGGCAACAGCAGCAGGAAGCCGGAGATGATCAGCGAAACGCTTTTGGTCATCTCAGCCGCCGGGCTTTCGTTACGCGCCAGCTTCTCCTGCATCAGCCGGAAGTTCTTCATGCCCTGATTTTTCACCAGCGACACACCAATACACGAGGTGAAGATCACCAGCAGCATGGTGAGCAGCACGCCCAGCGCATGCGCGACCTGAATGAAGATTGAGATTTCAATCCAGGCCAAAACAAAAAAAATCACTAACGGTAACCAGCGCACCGAATTCTCCTGTGAGTTGGAGCTGCCCCGCAAATTGCCAGGCAGCAGAAAGGGATGGTCTGTAGGACCGTATTGATAGAGATGGGCATTTGCACCGGCATTTTCAACCGATCCTGCCATTTTTTTCCCACTGACTTAAAATTGCGAAGTACATCACATATCGTTATTACCGCTGGGCCTGTAAAAGCCCGTAAAGTGATCTGTGCACAAACAATTCTGTAACATCAGAATATGATCGTGCCCGTCAGCGCGAAGATGGATAATATGTCGGCGCTGACATTCCACGACAATATAATCGCTTCACCTGCACGTTAATTGCCGCCCGTCCATCCGGACGCCCGGCAGTAACCAGGCAGCAATAATAAGAAGGTAATCATGGCGAACAACATTCGTATCGAAGAAGACCTGTTAGGCATGCGCGAAGTTCCGGCAGACGCTTACTACGGTGTTCATACTCTGCGTGCGATTGAAAACTTCTATATTAGTAATAGTAAAATCAGCGACATACCGGAGTTTGTCCGCGGTATGGTGATGGTGAAGAAAGCAGCCGCGCTCGCCAACAAAGAGTTGCAGACCATTCCCCGCAATATCGCCAACACCATTATTCAGGCCTGTGATGAAGTGCTGAATAACGGTAAATGCATGGATCAGTTCCCGGTTGACGTCTATCAGGGCGGCGCGGGCACCTCGGTCAACATGAACACCAATGAAGTGCTGGCCAACATCGGTCTGGAGCTGATGGGCCACCAGAAAGGTGAATATCAGTACCTCAATCCCAACGATCACGTGAACAAGTGTCAGTCCACCAACGACGCTTATCCAACCGGTTTTCGTATCGCGGTTTACGCCTCGATTCTGAAACTGCTCGACGGCATCAACCAGCTAAGCGAAGGTTTCCAGCGCAAAGCGGTTGAGTTCGAAAACATCCTGAAAATGGGCCGTACCCAGCTGCAGGATGCGGTGCCAATGACGCTCGGCCAGGAGTTCCACGCATTTAACGTGCTGCTGAATGAAGAGACCCGCAGCATTCTGCGTACCGCTGAACTGCTACTGGAAGTGAACCTTGGCGCTACCGCCATCGGTACGCGTCTCAACACGCCTGATGGCTACCAGCAGCTGGCGGTACAGCGTCTGGCGGAAGTGAGTAATCTGCCGGTGGTGCCTGCAGAAGATCTGATTGAAGCCACGTCCGACTGCGGCGCATACGTGATGGTGCACTCGGCGCTGAAACGTCTGGCGGTGAAACTGTCGAAAATCTGTAATGACCTGCGCCTGCTCTCTTCCGGTCCGCGCGCCGGCCTGAATGAGATCAACCTGCCAGAACTGCAGGCCGGTTCATCAATCATGCCCGCCAAAGTGAATCCGGTGGTGCCAGAAGTGGTGAATCAGGTGTGCTTTAAAGTGATCGGCAATGACATCACCGTCACCATGGCGTCTGAAGCGGGTCAGCTGCAGCTCAACGTGATGGAGCCGGTAATTGGCCAGGCGCTGTTCGAATCGATCAGCATCCTGACGAACGCCTGCTTCAACCTGCTGGAAAAATGCGTTAACGGCATCACCGCCAACAAAGCGGTGTGTGAAGCTTACGTGTTCAACTCTATTGGTATCGTCACCTACCTCAACCCGTACATCGGCCATCATAACGGCGACATCGTCGGTAAGATTTGTGCCGAAACCGGCAAGAGCGTACGTGAAGTGGTGCTGGAGCGCGGCCTGCTGACGGAAACCGAACTGGACGATATTTTCTCCATTCAGAACCTGATGCATCCGGTATATAAAGCCAAACGCTATACCGACGAAAACGAACAGTAATCCGTTCCGGATCAAGTTGCCAAAAGCACGCCCGTATACAATGCGGCGTGCTTTTTTCATTTTGGCGGCTACAACTTTAAGAGTCGAAATTGATCCACGGCTCAGGGAGCGGAACGAATGGTAGTAGTGGAGTTAGGTATTGTCCTGCTGGCGATCTGGCTCGGTGCGCGTCTTGGCGGCATCGGCATCGGTTTCGCGGGCGGTTTAGGTGTGCTGGCGTTGACGCTGATTTGCGGCTTGAACCCCGGCGCGATTCCCTTTGATGTAATCGAAATTATCATGGCGGTGATTGCCGCAAT
>NZ_DAMBSA010000291.1:0-6277 GCF_032054795.1 Pantoea sp. CTOTU49201 | reverse complement strand
CCGATTGTCTGGCGCTGTTGCAGGTCGATGACAAAGGCTTGTCATACAAAATCCACTGGGGCTTGAGTAATGGTGGCCTGCCAACCTCTGAACTGGCAGCTCACTTCCAGTCCCACAGCGTGCGCAAGCAGGTCTCAAACGGCGTTGATCGCGTGATCATGCACTGTCACGCCACCAACTTTATGGCGCTGAGCTATGTGGTCGATCTTGATTCCGCACGCTTTACACGCCTGCTGTGGGAAGGCAGTACCGAATGTCTGGTGGTGTTCCCGGATGGCGTCGGTATTCTGCCGTGGATGGTGCCAGGCACTGACGGAATTGGTCAGGCGACAGCCGACGCGATGGCAAACCACAGCATTGTGATGTGGCCGTTTCATGGCATCTTTGGCGCCGGTCCAAACCTCGATGAGACCTTTGGCCTGATCGATACTGCGGAGAAGTCCTCCGAAGTGGTGGTGAAAGCGCTGTCGATGGGTGGCATTCGTCAAAGCATTACTACTGAGAAACTGATCGCGCTGGGTGAACGCTTTAACGTTAAGCCGTGGCAAGCCGCGCTGCAGGCGGAGCGCAGCGATGTTGCGTAAAGCCTTTGTGATGCAGGTGCATGCACACTGCCACGATGAGTATCTGCGCCGCCATACGCCAATTTGGCCGGAGCTGGCCGAGACGTTAAAAGCGCATGGCGCGCACAATTACGCTATCTGGCTTGATGCTGAACGCAATCTGCTGTTTGCCAGTGTAGAAATTGAGTCTGAAGCGCGCTGGGAAGCCGTGGCAAAAACGGAAGTGTGTCAGCGTTGGTGGGCATCCATGAAGGACTTAATGCCATCGAATCCGGATAACAGTCCGGTGAGCGCGGCGTTAAAACCGATGTTTTTCCTGCCTTAACGCTCGCTCGTCTCACTATTCGTATTGAGGCGATAAATTCAGGCCGACAGGGAAGTCGGCCTGAATTTTATTTGGTGCTCAACTCACAATATCCCGCCAGAGCGGGCCAGATTGCCATCTGCGTATCCACAATCTGGTCAAGATCCTCACGATTAGCCCCTTCACGAGCACGTACCGACATCCCCTGTAGCAAACACGCCAGATAGCTGGCTAAGGTTGCACTATTGGCACATTGCGGTAATTCGCCGCGCTGCTGCCGGGTATCAAGGAATGCTTTTAACGCTGATTCCTGCGCATGATGCTGTTGCGCCAGCATTTGCGCCACTTCTTCCGAGCCGGAAGAGAGCGCGCTCGACGTACAAATGAAAAAACAGCCTGCTGGCTTATCACATTCAGTGAAGCACGCGGCGGTTGCACGAAAATAGGCTTCAATTGCCGTTTTCACGTCTGATGCATCATCGTTCAGCACTGCGTTGCGTTGTGCGCTGAAGGTTTCAATGTATCGCTGCATCGCCGCGCGGAATAAACCCTCTTTATTCTCAAACTCAGCATAAAGGGTTGGGGCTTTCGCGCCGGTTGCGTTAACCAAATCGGACAACGACGTGCCTTCATAACCATGCGCCCAGAACAACATCAATGCCTTGTCCAGGGCATCATTGCGATCAAACACTTTAGGGCGACCGCGCGTTTTCCTGTTCACTACATCGATCAATTCTGTCATTGGGCACCTCAAAGCTAGAAACACCCAATTAAATTACCGATCATTAAATAAATATGCAAGCGCAGCCCGGAATGAGCCTGTTCGTCTTTGCCAGTTTGTGCTTTTAGCTGTCGAAAGCACCCAAATGGATAAGTCGAATAGGGCTGGGAAGCCCATAATCACGCCACTTCCTATTAAAATAATGACCGTTAATAAAATGATTGACGCGCGCACCCTTTCGGCAGTAGCATTTAATTAACGGTTGTTAACTTAATCGCGACCGAACCTAATTCATCTGTTTAAGAGAGCAAAATTATGAAAAGCATCAAACTGACCCTGGCCGCTGTAGCATTGTCTTCAATCGCGTTTGGTAGCATGGCTGCAGATCTGGTAAACGAAGCGCCACTCAATCAACAGCAAGTTGGTGTGGTTAGCGCTTCAGGCAGCACCAATCTGACATCGCTGGAGAATCAGCTATCGGAAAAGGCCAATGCTGCCGGAGCAAAGTCATTCCGCATCACTTCGACCTCTGGCAACAACAAGCTAAATGGCACAGCAGTAATTTATAACTAAGAGAATTGAGCGGAGTGCGATTAAGCATTCCGTAAGAAGTGAATAAAAGGCTTCAGAAGATAATCCTTCTGAAGCCTTTTTTCTTATCCGTTAGAACGCAGTTGAGGATAGCGGCGGAAGATAGCGATACACCAGAACAGTGCAACAAGACCAATAATGCCGCCGACGTTACCAACGTCCGACATTTGCATATGCAAGCTGACCTGATTACCCAGCAGCGCACCTGCGCCGATACCGATGTTGTAGATACCCGAGAACAGCGACATCGCGACGTCGGTGGCATCCGGTGCCAGCGCCAAAACGCGCACCTGCATCGCCAGACCAATCATCATCATTGCCATGCCCCAAACGATGCACAGCACGGTGATTGCAGCGGGACGTACTGCGGCAAACACCAGCAAGCCCATGCTTAAGGTGATCATCGCGATAGCAGCGATCAGCATTGCCGACGGGAATTTATTGCCCAGCGTACTGAACAGCACGCTGCCGATAATGCCCGCCGATCCAAACAGCAATAAAAGCAGGGTAGTGAAATTGTCATCCGCATTAGCGACCACCTGCATAAACGGTTCGATGTAGCTATAAGCGGTGTAATGCGCCGTCACCACCACAGTAACCAGAATGTACATTGCTACCAGCGCCGGACGACGGAATAACATCGGTACGCTACTCAGTGAACCGGTGTGTTCGCTCGGCAGACGCGGCAGGATGCGCATCAGCAAAATCAGCAACACCAATGCAGACAAACCGATCATGCCGAAGGTGGTGCGCCAGCCAAGATATTGACCGACGATGCGCCCAATCGGCACGCCCAGCACCATTGCCAGCGCGGTACCGGTTGCCAGCATACTTAACGCCTGAGTTTTCTTACCTGCAGGCGCCACGCGAATGGCCAGCGAAGCGGTAATTGACCAGAACACCGCGTGCGCCAAGGCAATACCAATGCGCGAGATCACCAGCGAGGTGAAATCCCATGCCACAGACGAGAGCACATGGCTGGCGACAAACACGATGAACAACACGGCCAACAGCAGGCGACGCTCAATATTGCGCGTCAGAAGCATCAACGGCAGCGACAATAGTGCGACGTCCCACGCATAGATGGTCAGCATGATGCCAACATCGGCAGTCTTCATGTCATAGCTGGCGGCGATATCTGACAGCAAACCAACAGGCACGAATTCTGTGGTGTTAAAGACAAAAGCAGCAATAGCCAGCAATACAACGCGTAGCCAGGCCGTTTTACGGGAAACAGTAGTAGATTGCATGGAGTTCAAATCTGTCAGACGGCGAGTGAAAGGGCGAAATGGCACCCCAGAAAGTGACCAAAGTCACAAATTGCCGCTATTGTGGAGCATTAATGAGCGGAGGGAAACCGTTTGTCGGGCTTTTATTACTGATTATTTTTTATCGTGGAAGGCGTTGTTAATAGCCTGAGGTTATTACGCTTTCTGGCATGGAGTCGAGAGTAATCAGGGGTGATGAAATGAGAGAAGAGGCGACTGGACCTGACGCCGCAATGAACGTCTTAAGGTCCAGTTATTATTACACTTAAATTTATAGTTATTATGAAACGCCTCAGCAGTGCTTAACAAAACAGCGGGGACACCTTACCACTCTCAAATCATGATTATCAGAGTCTCACCATGTGTTTTAGTGCCACACTATTTTGAGTCGTCATGTTTTTTTTTACCCCAACCGGACAACAGTGCTCGCAGCCCAACGCGCTGGCATAAAATTTACGTGCTTGCTGGATGGCGGCATTTGGCGTGTAGAATGTACCAAGAAAACGGCGTGCCTCATCAGTGGGTAAAAACGGGCATCCCGTTGCATGTACTACATGGTTGTCGTTATAGCCGGCGTGCTTATCGACGTAATAATAGAGTCCCATCTAACGACCTCATTGCTGTGAAATAAAAAAAGTCTAACTATTGTTGGAATGGAATGAATTATAGCGACGAATAGCCGTTTTGTTTTATCTGGGACTGTGAGATCGCCGTATGGCATACACTTGAGATGGGAACGGGGCGCATTAGCCCCGTTTAACAGATGAAAGGTATTACAGTTTCCGGCACTGCAAACGCCAGCCGACCAGCAAAGCCATTAATAATAGCAGGCTAATGAATAGCGTTACTCCCATCCAGCCGTAGCTGTGCCAGAACACGCCGCCCAAGGTACCGGCCACGCTGGAACCGACGTAATAACTGAAGAGATAAAGTGACGATGCCTGGCCTTTAGCACGGCGCGCACGTGGACCAATCCAGCCGCTGGCAACCGAGTGTGCGGCAAAGAATCCGGCGGTGAACAGCATCATTCCAGGCAAAATCAGCCACAGCGAGTTAAACGCCGTCAGCAGCAATCCCGCCAGCATAATTGCTGTTGCACCGATCATCACCGGACCGCGCCCAAAGCGGCTGGTCATCGCGCCCGCTTTTGGTGAACTCCATGAACCAGTCAGATACACCACCGACAGCAATCCGACCACCGCCTGGCTCAGTGACCACGGCGAACTTAACAGGCGATACCCGATGTAGTTGAACAGCGTGACGAACGCGCCCATCAGCAGGAAGCCTTCTGCGAACAGCAGCGGCAGACCTTTATCGCGCCAGTGCAGACGGAAGTTGATCAGCAAACTGCGCGGCCGCAGCGACGCCGGACGAAAATGTCGGGATGCAGGCAGAATTTTCCAGAACATCAGCGCGCCCGCCAACGCGAAGCAACCAATAACACCCACCGCAACGCGCCACGAGAAGAAATCGGTCAATACGCCAGTTAACAGGCGTCCGCTCATACCACCAATCGAGTTACCGCTGATATACAGCCCCATGGAAAAGGCGATAACACGTGGATGAATCTCTTCACTCAGATAGGTCATGCCAACGGCCGCAACGCCGCTCAGCGATAAGCCAATCAGCGCGCGCATCAGCAAAATGCCTTGCCAGCTGCTCATGCAGGCGGAAATCAAAGTGCAGATGGCGGCGAGCAACAGCGCGGTAACCATCACCGATTTACGGCCAATTGCATCCGACAGCGGCCCAGTAAACAGCAATCCTAACGCCATTAAGCCGGTGGAGAGCGAGAGAGAAATACTGCTTTGCGCCGGAGAAACGCCAAACTGCTGCGATAGCACCGGCAGAATCGGCTGTACGCAATACAGCAAGGCGAAAGTGGCAAGACCGGCGGAGAACAGCGCTAGCGTCACGCGCATAAACTGCGGCGATCCGCGTTCAATCCATTCTGAAGGGGTTGCAGCTGGAGCAGGCTTTACGGATAACTCGTCTTCATCGAGTATCACCGCCTGGGAAGAGCGACTCACGGAACATCCTCGTTTGAACCATTATGGCGTTACTGTAGAAAAGCGTTAATAGGTTGTACAATATATTAATAATCTCAAATGAGACGTTTAAAATATGAATGTTGAGTTACGTCATTTACGCTATTTCATTGCGGTCGCGGAAGAGCTGCATTTTGGTCGAGCCGCGCAGCGCCTGAATATTTCGCAACCGCCGTTGAGTCAGCAGATTCAGCAGCTGGAACAGGAAATTGGCGCGCAGCTATTTACCCGCACCAATCGCAGCGTACAGATCACACCCGCTGGCGCGCTGTTTTTGCAGGATGCGCGTGGCATTTTGTTACAGGTCGAGCAGGCCGCCCGCCGCGCCGCACGCGTGCACACCGGTCAGGAAGGCGAGTTGCGCATTGGTTTTACCTCGTCAGCGCCGTTTACCGGTCTGGTTTCAGATGCGTTATATCAATTCCGTCAGCGCTGGCCGGAAGTGCACATTCATATGCAGGAGAACAACACGCGGCAGCAGCTTGCGCCACTTCATGACGATCGACTCGATCTCGGTGTGATGCGCAATACGCCGCTGCCCAGCGATCTGCAGCATCGCGTATTACTGCGTGAGCCGCTTTGTGCTGTGGTGCATTGGGCGCATCCGCTGGCCGATGCGGAGTCGATCTCAATTCAGGCATTAGCCAGCGAGCCGTTTGTATTTTTTGATCCGCAAGGCGGCACCGCGTTGTACGGTGAAATTCTGGCACTGCTGCATCGTTATCAAATCAAACCGTTTATTACTCAGGAAGTGGGCGAGGCGATGACCATTCTGGGGTTGG
>NZ_DAMBSA010000290.1:0-6349 GCF_032054795.1 Pantoea sp. CTOTU49201 | reverse complement strand
GAACCTGCGACCTCTTTTTCCTGCCTGTGCGCTGCTGCTGAGCGGCTGCGCCACTATTGTCGGCACTGAAACGCAACCGGTTAAAATTGACTCCTTGCCACAAGGCGCGCGTTTCACCGTGCAGGATGAGACCGGACGCGCGGTGGCGCAAGGGTATACGCCGCAAACCGTCGAGCTAGCGAAATCTACCGGGAATTATTTTGGTAAGAAGCACTATCAGGTGATGCTGGAGAGTCCAGGCTACGTGCCGTTAACGTTGCCGATCGAGGCCAATGCCAATTTGTGGTATTTGCTGGGAAATATTCCGCTGTTGGGCTTCCCCGGTTGGCTGCTGGTCGATCCCTTCTATGGCGGCATGTACGATCTCAAACCTGAACATCCGCAGCCGAAGCTGAACGTCGTCGGCGCACGCGGGTAATTACGCCGCCATTAATGGCGTAATGCCGCTCAGTTAAGCAATAAATGCCTATGTATGAAGGTGCGCATGAATGCGCACCCTACGAAAAGCTCGGCAAACAGCTGTAGGGTCGCCATTTATGGCGACCAAAAGATTACTGCGCGGTGGGCTTGACCATCGCATTAGCGCTTTTATGCTGCGCCAGATGCTGCTGCTGGAAAATGCACATGCGGATGGTGTTGCGGTATTCGCCGTTGATGAAAAATTCGTGCTTCAGTACGCCTTCCACCTCAAAACCCAGCTTGGTGTAGATATGCACCGCCTTCTTATTCTCTTCATCGACAATCAGATAGAGTTTGTAGAGATTCAGCACCGAAAAGCCGTAATCCATCGCTAACTTTGCCGCTTTCGTGGCTAAGCCTTTGCCCTGATGTGAGGGATCGATAATGATCTGAAACTCAGCGCGGCGATGCACGTGATTAATCTCGACCAACTCCACCAAACCGGCTTTGTGTCCATCATGCTCCACCACAAAGCGACGCTCGGTTTGGTCGTGGATGTGTTTGTCATACAGGTCAGAAAGCTCGACGAAGGCTTCGTACGGCTCCTCAAACCAGTAACGCATCACGCTGGCGTTATTATCTAATTGATGCACAAAGTGTAAATCTTCCCGCTCCAGCGGACGTAACTTAACCGTCATACGGTATTCCTTGTTGTTGAATGTTGTTCCACGATGCGGCCCTGCGCCATGCGCGCCGCGCGATCGCACATGTGATCGATCACATCCGGATCGTGGCTGACCAGCACCATGGTTAACCCATCTTTCTGCTTCAGATCGTTGAGCAGGTTGAGGATCTCGGCCTGCACCGACATGTCCAGCGCCGAGGTCGGCTCATCCAGCAGCAGGATCTTCGGTTCCAGCAGCAGGGCGCGCACAATTGCCACGCGCTGGCGCTGACCACCTGAAAGCTGATGCGGATAGCGATCCGCCAGCGCTGGATCCAGCCCGACATGGCGGAAGCCGGCATTAATGCGGTCATCGATATTATCACGCTTGAGCATTTTCAGCGGTTCCGCCAGCGTGCGACGCAGGCGATGACGCGGATGCAGTGAAGCGTAGGGATCCTGAAACACCATCTGCACATCGCGACGCAGCTGGCCAGTGAACGCTTTGCCGGGCTGCACGGCGGTGCCCGCCAGCGACATGCTGCCGCTCCAGTGCGGATTCAGTCCCGCCAGCACCCACAGCAGCGACGACTTGCCGCAGCCGGACGGGCCAACCAGACCAAAACACTCACCGGCCGCGACCTGCAGCGACACATCGTGCACCACGGTGCGCAGCTCGTAACCTTGCTTGTGCGAAACGCTGAGGTTCGATAACTCAATCATAATTCTTCTCCAGCGCCGCACGATCCAGCACCGGCAAACGCTCGCCGTGCGTGGCTTTACTCGGACGACAGGCCCACAAGGTGCTGGTGTAAGGATGGCTGGCGTTGGAGAGCTCGGACGCCGGCAAGGTATCCAGCACGCGGCCCTGATACATCACCATCACGCGTTCGCAGTGTTCGGAAACCTGTTGCAGATCGTGGCTGATCAGCAGCAAACCCATGTTGCGCTGCTCCACCAGACGACGAATCAGCGCCAGCACCTGATCGCGCATCGCGTGATCGAGTGCTGAGGTTGGTTCATCGGCGATCAACAGTTCAGGATCGGTGATCAAGGCGATCGCCAGCATCACGCGTTGGCCCATGCCGCCAGAGAGTTGATGCGGATAGCGCTTCATCAGCTGACGCGGATCGGGCAAGCCGACCGCATCCAGCATCTCGCACACTTTCTCTTTGCGCTCGGCGCGGCTCAGTTTGTGGTGCAGCACCAGCGGTTCTTCCACCTGCCAGCCAATAGTGCGCGTGGGATTGAGTGCATATTTCGGATCCTGCATCACCATCGCCACTTTGCTACCGCGCAGCTGGATCCAGTCACGCTCGCGCAGGCTCAGCGCATCGGTGCCAACAATCTGCAAACGCTCGGCCTGCAAATGCAGCGAAGGCGACAGCAAGCCCATCAGCGTGCGCGCGGTGAGCGATTTACCGGAACCGGATTCACCCACCAGCGCCACGCGCTCGCGGCCAATTTGAAAGCCAATGTTATCGACCAGCAGCGCATCATCGCTGCGAATCGTCAGGCCTTGTACATCAATTAACAGATCATTTGGCATGACGAGTATCCAGTCGGTCACGCAGGCCATCGCCTGTCAGGTTAAACGCCAGGCTGGCGAACAGAATCGCGCCGCCGGGTGCGGCGGCAACCCACCATTGGTCGAAGATCACTTTACTGCCTTCTGCCACCATCGAGCCCCATTCTGCGGTAGGCGGTTGCACGCCCATGCCGAGGAAGCCGAGGCCAGCGGCTGAAAGAATAATGCCGCCGAGGCTCAGCGCGGCGCGCACCACCGCCGTTGGCATACACAGCGGCAGAATGTGACCAAACATCAGGCGCAAGCCGGTGATGCCCTGCATGCGCGCGGCGGCGAGGTAATCACTGCGGCGCAGCGCCAGCGTTTCCGCACGCGCCTGACGGGCAAACGGCGGCCAGCTGGTAAGCGCCAGCGCCAATGCGCCATTCATCAAGCCGGGGCCGAGCATGGCGACCAGCGCCAGCGCAATCACCAGATTCGGCAGCGACAGGAAAATATCGGTGATGCGCATCAACACGCGCTCGGTCCAGCCGCCCACGTAACCGGCGGTGATGCCGACCAGCAGGCCAACCGGAATGGTCAGCACCAGAATCAGTGACACCAGCAGCAGCGTTGGGCGCGCGCCGTAAATCACGCGTGAAAGCAGATCGCGGCCAAAGCCATCGGTGCCGAACCAGTGCAGCGCTGACGGCGCCTGCAAACGCTGGGAGATGATCTGCGCATTGGGATCAAAGGGCGCCAGCAACGGCGCGAACAACGCCATCGCCACCACAATCAGCACCAGCGTCAGGCCGATGGTGAGCGAGGTGACGCGCGCGCGACGGCGGCGCGGACGCAGCGTTTCCAGTTCAGAGAGTTGTTGAGTCATCGGGTTCTCGGATCGGTTAACCAGGTCAGGGCATCGGCCAGCGCGTTGAGCAGAATAAAGCAGCTGCCAATCAGCAAGGTCGAGCCGAGAATCGCCGGTACATCAGAGGAAAACAGCGCGTTGGTCATGTAGCGACCGACGCCCGGCCAGGCAAATACCGTTTCGGTCAATACCGAACCTTCCAGCAGCGTGGCGTAGGAGAGGGCGATAACGGTAATCAGCGTGCCCAGCACGTTGGGGAAAATATGACGCAGCAAAATGCGGCCACGGCTGGCACCTTTAGCGCGCGCTAGTACCACGTACTCTTTGCTGCTCTCTTCCAGCAGCGCCGCGCGCAGCAGGCGCGTAATGCCCGCCATCGCCAGCAGGCCGAGAATCACCACTGGCAGCCACAAATGGGCAATCGCATTGCGGAACATCTCGGGATCGCCGGACATCCAGCTATCAATCAGCACAAAGCCGGTTTTCGGCTCCAGCGTGTAGATCCAGATGTCATCGAGCTGGCCCGGTCCGGCGGACCAGTGCAACACGGCGTAAAACAGCAGCAAACCCAGCAGGCCGAGCCAGAACACCGGCACCGAGTAGCCAAGCAGCGAAACAAAACGCGCCACGTTATCGATGATGCTGCCCGGTTTCCACGCCGCCAGCAGCGCCAGGGCAATACCGAACACTGCGGCAAAAATCATCGCGCAGGTCGCCAGCTCAATGGTGGCGGGGAAGGTGCGCATCAGGTCGGCGCTAACCGGTTGATTGGTTAGGTGCGATAAGCCGAGATCGCCGCGCGCCAGATGGCTGATATAGCGCCAGAACTGCACCAGCACCGGCTGATCGAGGCCGAGATCGTGGCGCACCTGCGCGTAAGTGGCTTCGCTGGCGTGATCGCCGGCGATCTGTTGCACCGGATCGACTGGCGACAGGTGCGACAGCATAAAAGTGAACGCTAACAAACCGACCAACGTCACCAGCAGCGAAAGCAGGCTGGTAACGAGGTGGCTAACGCGTTGCCAGAGTGGCCGGGCGAACCCGGCCTGTGAAGCTGACACTGCCATTACTTAGAAACCTGCGAGTAATACACCATGTCCGGGTTGATGCCCTGCACATAGCCTTGCAGATTGTCGCGCAGCGCGATCAGGTTTTTCGCCTGCAAACCAATCACGTACGGCGAATTCTTCAGCACTTCACGCTGCATCGCCTGATAGAGTTCGACGCGCTTGTTGTTATCGCTTTCGGCGGTGGCGGCCAGCGTTTGCTTGTTCAGCTCTGGGATATGCCAGTCAGAACGGTAAGCCACGGTTTTGCTGCCATCTTCCGGGTTGTAAGCGAAGGAGGCGGCGTTGGTATTAGGATCGAAATAGTCTGCGCCCCAGGCATTCAGGGTGGCTTCGTATTTGTGCGCCTTCACGCGGGTAGAGACTTCAGAGCTCAGGCCCGGCTGCACTTCAACCTTCACGCCGCCTTTGGCAAAGCTGCCCTGCAATGCCTGCGCGATGTCGAGGTAAGGCGGCTGGTTGCTGGTGGAGAGCTTAAAGCTAACGTTGGTCAGACCGGCTTTCTTGAGAATCGCTTTGGCTTTCTCAGGATCGTAAGTGTATGGCGTGTCGTTGATTGCGCCGAGGAAACCTTTCGGCAGGAAGGTCTGATGCACGTCGAACTGGCCTTTCAGCAGGTCGTTAGCGATACCTTTATAGTCGAACAGGTAACGAGCCGCTTCCCACAACGCCGGGTTCTTCAGCACCGGATTTTCACCAATGTTGAACTGGATGTAATAGAGCGACGCCATCGGGATCGCTTCGGTCTTCACGCCCGCTTTGCCTTTCAGCGAAGCGATTTGATCCGCGCCGAGGTTACGTGCGATATCCACATCGCCCTGTTCCAGCAGCAGACGGCGCGCCGCCGGTTCCGGTACGTTTTTGATCAGGATGTTTTTCAGCTTCGGCGCACCCGCCGGAGACGTTGGGTTGGCGCTCAGCAGAATCGCTTCATGCAGCACCACTTTACGAATCTGATACGGGCCGCTACCGGCAGAGTGAGTGCCGAGCCACGCGTGGCCGAAGTCACCATTCTTCGCATTGGCCTGCGCGGTTTTCTCATCAACAATCGAAGAGACCGGCGCGGAGAGCAGGCTGAGCACATACGCCGGGCTGACGTTGGCGCTCCAGCTGATCTGTACGTGGTTGTCATCAACCTTCTTCAGGAAGGTATCGACGTTATCTTTATTCCAGCCTAGCTGGGTAAGAATAAAGGAGGGATCGAGGTTGAGTTTCACCACGCGACCCAGCGAGAAGATCACATCTTCCGGACGCAGTGGATTGCCGCTGGCGAACTGAGCGCCTTTGCGCAGTTCAAAGGTCAGGCTGCGATTATCGCTGCCCGCTTGCCAGGAGGTCGCCAGCGTGGGCTTTAAATCGGTGGGATTGGTGGGATCGGACTGAACCAGGCGCTGATAAATGTTAGTGAATGCTTGCACTGTTGTCAGCTCAAAGCCCTGCGCGGGATCGAAGCTGTCGGCATCGTCGGTGGACTGGGCAATAACCAGCGTATCTTTCGGCGTCGCTGCCTGAACAGAGAAGGCGGCTACCAGCGATAACGCCAGCAGTGATGGAATAATTTTTTTCATGTTGTTTCCTTGCCTAAAAAAAGTAACGCGAGTTTACGAGAGCGCAGCAGTGAAGAATAGTCAATTTCAGGCTATGCATATGCATTAATGGTCTAAGTCGGGTGGTTCAGTTATAAGGATTAAAGCTGTGTGGCCGTCGTAGGTTCGCCATTCATGGCGACCAATAATTCTTATATCAACTCAACTGCAACGAAATATAAATGATCTGTGATTAACCAATAATTAACTTTACTTCGTTCCTTCCGGGAATATAATGGCCGCAATTTCAAAGCA
>NZ_DAMBSA010000289.1:0-6353 GCF_032054795.1 Pantoea sp. CTOTU49201 | reverse complement strand
TGCAGCGCTTCTCGCTGTTACGCGTGATGCTGCTTGATCCGATATTTCTGTTTGCCGATGAACCCACATCGCGTCTTGATCCACTGGTGCAGCAGCAAACCATCCAGCTCATCACCTCGCTGGCGCGCGAACAACAGTGCGCGGTATTGCTGGTAAGCCACGATCGCGATCTGCTGGAAAAGGGCACGCATCGGGTGATCGCGATGGAGGAGGTCGCTTAACGCTCTGGCGGCTGGCTATCACCGTGGCCGAGTGAACGCTGCATCACCACGGTGTCCAGCCAGCGGCCATGTTTGAATCCCACCGACTTCATGACACCGGTGTGCTCAAAACCGAGCGCCCGGTGTAATCCCAGCGATCCTGCATTTGCGCTATCGCCAACAATCGCGATGATTTGGCGAAATCCCGCCGCTTCCGCTAGCGCAATAGCTTTTTGCAACAGCGCACGACCAATGCCTCTGCCGGTTTGCTGCTGATCGAGGTAAATCGAATCCTCCAGCGTAAAGCGATAGGCATAGCGCGGGCGATAAGGCGCCAGATAGCAGTAACCCAGCACCTGCTCATCCTCCTGCGCCACCAGCCAAAAACCGCCGCGCTGCTGCACATCCTGCACGCGATTCTGCATTTCGCTCGTCGAAGGCGGTTCGGTTTCAAAAGTCGCGGTACCGTGCAGCACGTGCCAGGCGTAGATTTTCTGGATGGCAGCGGCGTGATGAGGTCGGGCGGGAATAATGTCCATATGTTCCTGATTCTTAGCGGAGAAAACCACAGCATGCCACCGCACCGCAGGCGAATCATCGGATTTAACAATAGGAAATTCTGATGGCTAACTTTCAGTGCCGTAGGGTCGCCATTCATGGCGACCTGGCCAACCACAACTCAATTCTGCTCCGACAATTGCACCGCCATAGTATCCGCCTCTAAAGCCTCGAACACATGCGGTTCGTCGGCGGGATAACAAATGTAGTCGCCCGGATGCAGTTCGATCGGTGCATCGCGCGGTCCCACCAGCGCACGGCCGCGCGCGATGATCACATGCTCCACCGATCCCGGCGGATGCGGTTTTGAGTCGCGCGGTGCGCCAGGTTGGCTGGTGACCAGATAGAGATCGCGGCGTCCACCGGGCGGGCAACTTGCCAGCAATGCCGCCTGATAATCCGCCATCTCCGCTGAAACGATCATGCCTTCGCCACGGCGAATTACCTGCAATCGCTTCACTTCCGGCTCCATCAAACGCGCGAAAGGAATATTCAGCGCCACGCAAAGCGCCCACAACGTTTCAAGGCTGGGATTGCCGTTACCCGCTTCGAGCTGCGACAGCGTGGATTTGGCGATCCCGGCGCGACGCGCCACTTCTGTCAGTGAAAGCCCTGCGCGCTGGCGTTCGCGCAGTAATCCGACAGCAATAATATCAATTGGCGTGGTCAAACCCTCTCCTGTTCTTTATATCGAACGATTTGTTCGTCTTGTAAAACAATTCTGCTGCGTTCATTATAACGGCTTTCCTGTTCGATATGAGATCAAATTGTGATGCGTCTGGGTGCAGTGCCGCTTGATCGCGGAGTAATAAAAGCCATATTCCTGGTTTGTCTGGCCGACGGTATTGTCGGGCTTTCTTACGGTTCGCTAGCGGCGGCCGAAGGGTTTCCGCTGTGGGTGCCGATTGCGCTCTCAACGCTAGTGCTGGCAGGCGCGTCGGAATTCCTGTTTATCGGCATTGTGGCGGGCGGCGGCAGTCCGTTGACCGCAGCTGCGGCCGGTTTGCTGGTCAACGCGCGTCATCTGCCGTTTGGTATCGCGGTAAAAGATCTGGTGGGCAAAGGTAGCCGCAGCCTGCTGGGATGCCACATCATGAACGATGAAAGCGTGGTGTTTGGTATTTCCCAACCAAAACTGGCGCAGCGTCGTACCGCGTACTGGATTTGTGGTTTGGGTATTTTCACTATTTGGCCGCTGTCGGTGATTGGGGGTGCGGTGATCGGCCGCTTTATTCCCGATGTCTCGGCCATTGGTTTAGATGCGGTGTTCCCGGCGATCCTGATTGCGCTGATATTCCCGGCGCTGCGTCAGCGTCGCACGCTGATCCCCGCTACGCTTGGCACCGCGCTCTCTGTGCTGGCAACGCCATTTGTGCCAGCGGGCATGCCGGTGCTGTTTTCATTGCTGGGATTACTAAGCTGGCGGGAGCGTAAAAATGCAAAATAATCTGATCATTGGCGGTATCGCGCTGCTGGCTGTAGGCACTTATGCGATCCGCTTCGCCGGTTATCGCCTGGGCAGCCGTATGCAGATGTCGGATCGCGCACGCAACATGCTGTCTGATGCTGCCACGGTTTTGCTGCTGGCGGTAGCCGTAACCACCGCGCTGTTTGAAGGCACACATTTTGCTGGAGTCGCGCGCATCGCCGGTGTACTGTTTGCGGTGTTTTTGGCCTGGCGGCGCACACCGTTGATTCTGGTAATTATCGGTGCCGCGCTAATGACCGCGTTGCTACGCTACTTCGGCGTGCCCTGATCGCGCCAGGTTTGCGCGCGTAATTCATATAATAAACTGGCGGGTGCGCCTGGAACATCGTGAAACTGGTCGTAACAGCGCAGTCCCGCTTTCTCTAACACCCGCTGTGACGCGAAATGATCCGGGCGCACCGCAGCATCAATTACCGGAAGCTGGCACTCATCGAAGCCATAAGCGATCACCGTGCGGGCGAACTCGGTGGCGTAACCTTTTCCCCATGCCTCTTCCGCCAGACGATAGCCAAGATTATTGACTGGCTTGCCAGCAAACTCGCGTACCGTTAAGCCACCAAATCCCAAAACCTGATCCGGTTGTTCGCGCAGGCAAATTGCCCAGTTGCCAAAGGGGAAAGATTGCCAGTGCGCCAGCCAGCGAGTTAATACCTCCTCTGCAAAGGCTACATCGGGAAACGGACCCGCCGGATTGAACATATTGGTATCCGGATCGCCATAGATGGCAAACAGGCGCTGAACATCGGTGGGTTCAACCGGACGAAGAAACAAACGTGATGAAGTGAGCTGCATTGTCGTAACCTTTTGTAGCCGGAATCGGCGTTATCTTCCTGATGAGTTTTGTTACTGTGATACTCCACGGATTACTAGCATAGAGGAAAACGTATGAAACCGCGTTTAGCCCGCTGTGATGAAACGGCCACGTTGTGGCGTATTCGCAACCTTGCGATTCGCCACGGTTGCCAGGCCGTTTATCCAGCAGATGTTATTAGCGCATGGACGTCCGATGCGTTACCGCTCGGCTACTTTAAGGCGGTCAAAAGCAACCCGTCTTATGTTGTCGACGATGATGAATATGGCGTCGCCGCGACCGGGTTTCTCGATCTGCACAGCGGCAGTGTAGAAGCAATTTTTACGCTGCCCACTTGCAATGGCAAAGGTTATGCCAGCGCGATAATGCAGGCAATTATCGATGAAGCGCGTCAGCGTGGTTTTACTCAACTGACGCTCGCCGCCACGCCCAACGCCAGTAGCTTCTATCAGCGCCACGGTTTTCGTGTAGTGCGTGAAGCGCTTTATCCGTCGGCGCTGGCGAAAGCCGATCTTCCCTGCGTCGAAATGATACGCGAGCTTTAAGGCTAAAATGACAAACAGTGCAAACAACATGGACCGCGCGAATATGGTAATTAACTGCGTAGCGTATCGCCACGGCAAGCGCGAAGAGCATGTCGATATCGCCGATATCAGTGAAGTGTTAAAAGAAGAGAAATCCTTCGTCTGGATGGGTTTGTACCAACCTGAACCGGCTTTTATGCAGACGCTGCAGCAGGAATTCAGCCTGCATGAACTGGCGATTGAAGATGCGCTGGTGGCGCATCAGCGACCGAAGATCGAGCAGTACGGCGATTCGGTGTTTATCGTGGTGAAAACTGCCCACATGGACGAGCAGCAGCGCATTACTTTCGGCGAAACCCATTTCTTCCTCGGCAAAAACTTCCTCATCACCGTGCGTCACGGGTCTTCGGAAGGCTATGCAGACATCCGCACCAAAGCCGAAAAGAATCACGCGCTACTGTGTGAAGGACCGGGTTATGCGCTCTACTGCATCCTCGATTTCATCGTTGATAACTACAGCAAAATCACCGAATCCCTCAACGATCGCATTAGCGGGTTGGAACAGGGCATGTTCACCACGCGTTTCGACAGCGATGCGCTGCAGAACGTTTATCATCTGCGTCGTGAACTGCTGGCGCTGCGTAACGCGGCGCTGCCGGTGACCGAAATCTGCCAGCAGCTGGTGCGCTTCCACGAAGATATCATTCCTAAAAACCTGCGCGCCTATCTGCGTGACGTGCAGGATCACGCGCATCACGTGATGATCGATGCGGAAGATATGCGCGAAATGCTCACCAGCGCGATGCAGGTCAATCTGGCGCTGGTGTCAGTTCAGCAAAGCGAAGTGAATAAAAAGCTCGCTGGTTGGGGTGCGATCCTGATTGTGCCGACCATCATTTTCAGCATGTACGGCATGAACTTCCCCGATATGCCGGAGCTGCACACGCACTTTGGTTATCCCGCAGTGGTGGGCGTAACCGTCGTTATCTGCTGCGTGATGTGGTGGCGACTGAAAAAGGCCGGTTGGCTATAAACGTTTAATACCTGCATTTTTGAACCAATCCCTGCAACCCGGAGTGAAGGATGTCCTTTAATATTGGTCTACTGCTGTTCCCCAATCTCACGCAACTCGATCTCACCGGTCCGTGGGAAGTGTTTGCCCGCATGCCCAACGTTAGCAACTATCTAATTTGGAAAGATCGCCAGCCGGTGATGTCAGATCGCGGTCTGGCAATCGTACCAACGGTGAGCTTTGACGATTGCCCCCAACTCGATCTGATCTGCATTCCCGGCGGTCCCGGACAAATTGCGCTGATGGAGGATGACGAAACGCTGGATTTCGTGCGTCACATGGCGGAAAACGCCAAGTGGGTGACTTCGGTATGTACCGGTTCGCTGGTGTTAGGTGCAGCGGGTTTATTGCAGGGATATCGCGCGACGTCACATTGGGGTTCGCTTGATCAGCTAAGCCTGCTCGGTGCTACGCCGGTAGCGGAACGTGTGGTGCGCGATCGCAACCGCATCACTGGCGCGGGCGTCACCTCAGGCATTGATTTCGCTTTAACTGTGGTGGAAGAGCTGCTTGGACGTGAAATTGCGGAAAATATCCAGCTGCAGATGGAGTACGATCCGGCGCCGCCATTCCATTCGGGTTCGCCACGCAGCGCGTCGCCGGAACGGTTGGCGGAGGCAAAAATCCAGATGCAGGATTTTATTGCCCGCCGACGTGCCGCGACCGAAAGTGCCGCGGCGCGGATCAAGCGTGACTAAGAAAAGCTGGCGATTTCAGCCTGAAATCGCCACGAGTTTTACCGCTTAATGTGCGCTGGCAGTAGGGCGCACGGTGATTTCACTGGTATCCACTTCGCCAGGCTGATCGATGGCCCAACTCACCGCTTTGGCAATCGCTTCCGGCTTGAGCGCAATCTGGCGATAGCTCTTCATCGCGTCACGCGCGGTGCTATCGCTGATGATATCCGCCAGTTCAGATTCCACTACGCCAGGATTGATCACCGTAACCCGCAGATGCTGCGACTCCTGACGCAGGCCATCGGAAATAGCGCGAACGGCAAACTTGGTGGCGCAGTAAACGGCGGCAGTCGGCGAAACGGTCAGCGCGCCAATCGAGGCGATATTGATAATGTGACCAAACTGCTGCGCTTGCATGGTTGGCAGCACCGCCGCAATGCCATACAACACGCCGCGAATGTTGACGTCCAGCATCAAATCCCATTCATCGACCTTTATTGAGCTCATCGGTGACAGCGGCATTACGCCCGCGTTGTTAATCATCACATCAATACGACCATATTTCTCCAGTGCAAAATCGACCAGCTGCTGAGTATCGGCGCGTTGAGTGACGTCGGTGGCGAGATAATCCACACTTGCGCCGCCAAAACGCAATTCATCACATAACGCTTGCAGACGATCGGTACGGCGCGCGCCGAGCACCAGCTGATGACCTTGCTGCGCCAGATGACGTGCAATGCCTTCGCCAATGCCGCTACTGGCGCCAGTTAAAATAATCACTTTCTTCGCTGTATTCATGATGCACTCCTCGTTGAGTTGACGAGGCTATTGTTGATAAATCATGCAGTGCGCAACAGACCGGATTGTGGCACATCTTTGCCTGATTCTCTCGTGTGCATTGTGCAGCCACGATTTACACAGCTATGCTTTGCCTGAATCTCTCTGAGGAAACTGTTCATGCCGCACACCGTGCAACAGCGCACCTGCGCTTTACTCAGCCAGCTGGCGCGTCAGGAAGGCTA
>NZ_DAMBSA010000288.1:0-6357 GCF_032054795.1 Pantoea sp. CTOTU49201 | reverse complement strand
CGCGCCGATGATGACCGCCCGCGCGGGACCGCGTTTTCCTGCTGCCGTTGCCGCGCTTTGTGCCGCATTGGGTTTGCTGATTATCGCGTTCTCCTTATCACCGTTGATGCTAGCCGTGGGATTGTTTATCGCCGGCATGAGCGCCGGTCTCGCCTCGCCTGCGTTAGCGAGCGCCGTCAGCCAGCGCATTGAGGCTGAACAGCAGCCGCAGATGAATACCGTGATCAATGCCGGAACCAGCATGGGAATTATGCTGTCTGTACCAATTTTGTACTGGCTACCCGGCGGCTGGCGCGTCGCCTGTGGCGTTTTCGCCATGCTGGCGTTGATCTGTCTGATGCCGATTTGGCGCCAGCTACCCCATCAAAGTGAAAACAGCGAGCATGAATCCTGGTTAAGCCACCTTCGCCGGCGTTCTCTGCAAAAACTCATCGTCATTGCGTTTATCAGCGGCATCGCCAGTGCAGCCTGGTGGAGCTTCGGTCCGGATTTGCTGCATCACATTGACGTCAGCGATCGCATAGTGAGCCTGCTGTGGCTCATTGGTGGCGCAGCAGGCATTATCGGTGCCTTCACTGGCCCGATGGCGAAATGGATAGGGATGAAGTGGGTTTATTGGCTGTCGCAGTGCTGCCTCGCCGTTCCCTTACTGCTTCTGGCAATCAGCCATCACTATTCAATCTGGCTATTTCCCGCCGTGGCACTGGGTGGCGCTGCATACGTTACGCTCTCGGGCGTGTTGCTGGTGTGGGGAGCAGCAGCAACGAAAAATGCCCCCGCCATCGGCGTAGGCATTCTGTTTTTCATGTTGGCTTCGGGCCAGGTCATCGGATCGCTGCTGTTCGGACAACTTTATGCGCAGGCTAGCGCGTCGACCGCATTAATGCTGTTTGCCGCGCTACCCTTGCTGATGATGTTAGTTATTCGTCGTTAAACGGATCTTTTTTATCATCTTCACTGTCATCTCGCGTTCTCGGGATCTCACCGTGTTCACTGGGGTTGTCCTTAGCGGGATGCTTTTCGTCATTCACGTCACGTTTATCTTTCGGGTGATGGCTCATCTGCAGCTCCTTGGTTAATCACCCATAAAGTGTAGTTGATCTGGATGGGGCGATAAGTTCACCCCACACGCTTACTGCAACGCTTTCAGGATCTGCATCGCCGCTTTAACCCGCTCGGTATTGGGATAATTTTTGTTTGCCAGGATCACAATGCCGACCTGCTTCTCTGGGATGAAGGCGACATAGGCACCGAATCCGCCGGTTGCGCCGGTTTTATGCACCCACGACGCTGTTACACGCGGATGTGCTTTCGCATCCCGTACCGGCTGCGGGCCGAGCGCCACCTTGTTATCCGCGCCCTTCACTGCCATGTCTGCCTGAGCGGGCCAATCGAGCATTTCCCACCCCAACCCCTGATATAACGCATCGGTACGATAGAAACGCGTTTGCGCGAAATTCAGCGCCTGCTGCAGCGTTTGGTCTTTTACCTGCTGCGGATCCATGTTGGCCTGCATCCAGCGCGCCATATCTTTAATTGACGACTTCACGCCATAGGCTTCGGCATCCAACATGCCCGGCGACACGCGCACCGGCTTGCCTTCGCGATAGCCCCAGGCGTATGCGTCTTTTGCAGTATCGGGTACGGTGATAAAGGTGTGCTTAAGTTGCAACGGCGTAAAAACGCGTTGCTGCATCGCCTGCTCAAATGTCAGCCCGCTGGGTTTCGTCGCCAGCCAGCCAAACAAGCCGATGCTGCTGTTCGCATACTGACGCGTGTTGCCCGGCGCCCATTGCGGTTGCCACTGTTGATAGAAGTACGCCAGCGCCTTTTCATCGGTCACCGCATCGGGAACCTGCAGCTGCAGGCCGCCGGCGGTGTAAGTTGCTAATTGCAGCAGCGTGATGTCACGCCACTGCGGCGTATTCAGCGCCGGCCAGTATTTGCTGGCGCGATCGCTCAGTGCGATCTCACCTTTATTCACCGCCACGCCACTCAGCACGCCGGTGAAGGTTTTACTCACCGAACCCAGTTCAAACAGCGTATCTTGCGTGACCGGACGCTGCTGTTTTTCATCCGCCATACCCCAGGTGAAATAGTGCGGCTGGCCTTTAACCACCACCGCCACCGCCATGCCGGGAATGGCTTGCTGCTGCATCAGCGGTTTGATGGCCTGATCAACGATGGCGTCCACATCAGGCGTCGCGGCGAACGTCATCGAGCACACCGATGTCAGTGCTGTTGCTATCAAAGTTTGAGAAATCAATTTCACTGTTATTAACCTTCCGGGTTGTTGTTCCGCGGGCAGTTTGCCCAATTTGACAGGCAGCAACAAACTGTTAATTTTAGCGTCAGACAATAGAAATTCTTACAGGTCACCGCATGACTCGCCATTATATTCCACTTAACGCGCTCAGAGCCTTTGAAGCCGCCGCACGTCATCTAAGTTTTACTAACGCTGCTATTGAGCTGCATGTAACCCATGCAGCCGTCAGCCAGCAGGTGAAATCGCTGGAGCAGCAGCTCGGCTGCCAGCTGTTTGTGCGGGTATCACGCGGATTAATGCTGACCACCGAAGGCGAAAGCCTGTTGCCGGTATTAAACGATTCATTCGATCGTATTGCCGATACGCTGGACCGCTTCTCATCGGGCCAAATGCGCGAGAAATTAAAGGTCGCCGTGGTGGGAAGCTTCGCCACCGGTTTGCTGTTGCCGCGTTTAGAGGATTTTAACCGCCGCTATCCACACATAGAACTGCAGCTCTCCACCCACAATAATCGCGTCGATCCAGCCGCCGAAGGCCACGATTACACCATTCGCTTTGGCAGCGGCGCCTGGCACGGCACCGAGGCGCAGTTTATTTGTTCGGCCCCGCTATCGCCGTTGTGTAATCCCGCCATTGCCCGGCAGTTGCAGCAGCCTGCAGACGTGCACAAATTCACCCTGCTGCGATCGTTTCGCCGTGATGAGTGGAGCCAATGGCTGCACAGCATTAATGAAAATGCGCCATCGCCTGCGCATCCGGTGATGATTTTTGACTCGTCACTAACGATGATCGAAGCGGCATTGTTGGGCGCAGGGATTGCGCTGGCACCGGTGAAAATTTTCAATCACCTGCTGCAAAGCGAGAAGCTGGTGCGCCCTTTCGCCGCAGAGATCGATCTCGGCGGCTACTGGTTAACGCGTTTGCAGTCGCGGCCAGAAAGCGCCGCGATGACGGCTTTTTCAGATTGGGTGATGAGTGCGCATCAGGCGTCGTAGGGTCGCCATTCATGGCGACCGAATCACCTACTGAACATTTATCTGTTTCACTTTCGCCAGCGTGCGCGCAAGAATTGAGGAGTACAACGGTTTGCCGCCGAAGAATTGCGCGGCCAGCGTCGCGCCGAGACAGGTAATGATCATCGGCAAAATCAGCTGATAATTGTTGGTCATCTCCAGCACCAGCACAATGCCGGTCAGCGGCGCACGCACCGAGGCCGCAAACAGCGCGCCCATACCAGCTACTGCAAAGGTTGCTGGCTCCAGATGCAAACCCGGCAACCACTGCATGCAGAGTTGCCCGAAACAAGTACCTAACAGCGTGCCCAACGTCAGCATCGGTGCAAAAATACCGCCCGGCGCGCCGGAGGAAAAACAGCAAATAGTAATCAAGGTGCGCAGCGCGAAAATAGCAAAGAGCGCCAGCGCGCTGTAACCGCCGCTGGAGAAATCGGGAATCAGGGAAATCCCGCCGTTGATCGCTTGTGGCAGCACCAAACCAATCACGCCACACATTCCCGCCAGCAAACTTCCCCACATCACCCAAGGTGCCACGCGGCCTTTATGTAAGCGTTGAAACTGATCCTGCGCGAGGAAAATGAAGCGGTTAAACGCCACGCCGCAGCCACCAAATAACACACCTAACAGCAGATAAAGCCACAGCGTATTGGTGGGCGCATCCTGCAGTTGACCAATATTGATGATCGCCTCATTACCATTACACACGCGGAAAACAATGCTGGAAACGATAACGCCAACAAACACCGCTTTGATGGAAATCAGGCTGTAGCGAAACTGCGGACGCATCTCTTCGATAATAAACAGGATGCCGGCCAGCGGCGCGTTGAAAGCGGCCGACAAACCCGCGGCAGCGCCGGTTGCCAGCAACGTGTGGCGAGACTCAGAGGATTTTACGCGGAACAGATCAACACACATGCCGCCGATATTGCCGCCCAACTGCACGGTTGGTCCTTCGCGACCCAGCACCATGCCCGATCCTAACGCACCCATGCCGCCGATAAATTTCACCGGCAGCACGCGCCACCAGCGCACCGGACGGAGTTCCTCCAGCGCGCCTTCAATTTCGGGAATGCCCGATCCGCCCGCTTCCGGCGCGAAGCATCGCACCAGAAAGTAGCCGATAGCACCTAATAGCGCCGAGAGCAGAAACGCGCCGGCGATTTTCACTAGCAGATTGTCATCCGCATTATCAAGCCAGCTCAATCGCGTCTGAACTACGAAGTTGACCGCTTTATCAAAGGCCACGCCAACCAGGCCGGTTAACACACCGACCAGCGCGGCCAGCAGCAACAGCGCGACCGGCGTTTTGTCGCGGCGTAATAGTTTCTGCATCAATAAGAAGCGCCCAGCACGTAATACCGTGTTGGGCTCTGCGGAATGACCATTGGCAGGCATGCAAATCCTCTGTTTTCATAACAGTGTTCAAACGTGAGTTTGAGAAAAGAGGGATTAGCATACTGAAAGTGAAGTGATTTTTAACCCAGGAATTCGCAAGCGGATCTTTCAGGTTGGAAGAGGCTGGCTGCATTAGCCTCCTCCACAGGGAATTAATCCTGCTCTTCAGCAATCAGCGTCAGTTTTTCGTCGGTGGCTTTTTCTTCTTCCAGCGTTTCACCCAATAACTTCGCGGCGTCCTGATAATCCAGTTTCAGGGCTAACGCGCGCAAAGTACCGTAAGTGGCGATCTCATAGTGTTCTACCTTCTGCGCAGCTCCGATCAATCCGGCATCGCAAACCGGTCCTTTCTCCACTTCATCGATGATCTCCTGCGCTTCTTCAGCCAAACCTTCCAGCGCATGACATTTCATCCGTTTTATCTGCACACCTTCAGTGAGCTCAACCAGTTGATCGATACGTTCAATTTGTCCGCGCGTCTCTTCCAGATGCTGTTTAAAGGCCGCGACCAGATTAGGATCGGTGGCCGCACGAATCATTTTTGGTAACGCTTTGGTAATCTGTTTTTCTGCGCTGTAAATATCAGAGAGATCATGCACAAACAGATCGTGCAGTGTTTTAATCGTCATAATATTGCCTTTTGATAAAATAGGATGTCAGGTAGGTAAAACGCGGGCGAGAAGGAATAAAAAATTGCGCCGACACATAAGACTGACTTAATCCTGGCGGACATTGCGCAATTCACAAGCGAAGCCTTAAAAATAAACATTACGCATTATTTAAATCATTGCCAGAATTAAAGGAGGTCAAGCGGAGACATAATCATGAAAAAGCCAAGCCAACCTGAACTCAGCGGTGAAATCATTCACGAACGCAAATTACTGCCGCTCGGATTAATTTCCCTGTATGAAGTTACCTTTAATAATGGTAAATATGCCGTTATGCGCCTGGATAAAGCTCAACCATTTCATCAGGGTGAGGTTTTTAAACGAATAAATGATCGCTGGTATTGTGATGAAAAATTAATACATCCACTGGGATTTCAGTTTGTCGATCAGGCCGAAGCGCAGCGGTCATTTATCGAATATGAGCGATAATATTATTTCTCTCTTTTCATATTATGGAGTGAAGAGTGGCAAGCTGGTCCGGTTGCGCCGGCGGCAAAGACATCCAAAAATTAACACCCATGCTGGTCTCATATTCAGCGTGTGACTCAAGAAAAATATGTTCACCGTTGCGTGATTGTCCGCCGTAAAGCCAGCCGCCCTGCACTTCACCATTGTCAAATTGCACGATGCACTCTTGCTTGTAGCCCGGTGCCTGTTCATTTAAATTAATCCATTCAAGAATATGGCGCATGAATCTACTCCTCAGCAATAAACAGTGATTTACAGTGCGGGCACAACATGGCCTGTCCGCGCGCTTGTTTTAGGGAAGATTGCGGACAGAATTTTTTACACACTGGGCACTGCGTTTTTACTTCCCGGCGTGATAAATTTTCTAAGAATTGATTTAACCAGCTCATGATTTATTTCCTTTTTCAGTTAACTCATTCTAACACACCTGATTTTTTCCACTGCAACTAACACTTGACAACATTGTTAATGATCTTCAACTCCATCATTATGTTCAGTTAAATGTTTTAAATTTACTTTAATTATATAAAGCCAACCGTTAAAT
>NZ_DAMBSA010000287.1:5858-6369 GCF_032054795.1 Pantoea sp. CTOTU49201 | reverse complement strand
CCAGCTCCGATTGACCGTTGCCTTCCACACCAGCAATGCCGAGGATTTCGCCGGCGGCGACGTTGAGCGAAACGCGCCAGATTTTTTGCTGGCCGCTGGCATCACGCACCGCAATGCTGTCCACCTGCAGTACGGTTTTGCCCGGCTGGCACGGCGTTTTTTCCACGCGCAGCACCACATCGCGCCCCACCATGCGGCGCGCCAGATCGCGTTCCGAGGTGTCTTTAATATCCACCGAATCAATCATTTTACCGCCGCGCATCACAGAAACATGATGGGCAATCGCCATGATTTCATACAGTTTATGAGTGACGATCACCACCGAGCGGCCTTCCGCGCACAGCGATTTCAATGTAGCGAACAGGCCAGCTTTCTCCTGCGGCGTCAGCACCGCCGTCGGTTCGTCGAGAATCAGCACCTGCGCATCACGGTATAACAGCTTGAGGATCTCCACGCGCTGCTGCACGCCAATCGGCAGATGTTGCACTTTCGCCCAGGGATCGATTGCTAA
>NZ_DAMBSA010000287.1:0-5848 GCF_032054795.1 Pantoea sp. CTOTU49201 | reverse complement strand
CAGCGCCTGCAAACGCGCCGCGGCGGCGGGCAAATTGAGCACGCCGCTGGCGCTCTCTTTCAGGCCCAGCACCACGTTTTCCACCACGCTCATCGGTTGCACCAGCATAAATTCCTGATGCACCATGCCAATGCCGCAGGCGATGGCATCGCTGGGATCGCGAAAATGCTGCGCTTTGCCATCCACCACAATGCTGCCTTCATCGGCCTGATACAGGCCGTAAAGGATTTGCATCAGCGTACTTTTGCCTGCGCCGTTTTCACCCAGCAGCGCGTGGATTTCACCGGCTTTGATGCTGAGCGACACGTCGTCATTGGCCACCACGCGCGCAAAGCGTTTAGTGATGTTGTTTAGCGCGACGCGGATGTTTGCCGTTGCTGTCATGATGATTAAACCGTTGGCTTCAGCGCGCCGCTGTCAAGCTGCTGCCAGATCTGCTGGAAGATCGCCCACGCGCTGGCGCTGACCAGTTTGGCGTTGTAGTGCTCGCTACCATTGACCACCGACCAGGCTTTGCCGACGGTGGGATGCCATTCGTCGCCGCCTTTAAAGGTTTTATTCGCTACCGATTCACCAACCTGTTCCACCATCCAGTCGAGGTTCTGGCGGAAGCTGCAGGCGACATAATCGGGCGCGACATCGCGCTGATCGACATAGCAGCCGATGGCTTTGACTTTCGCCGCTGCCGCGCCTTGCATCGCGCCGAGGCCAGTGACGTCAGCTGCATGCCAAATCACATCGGCGCCATTACCGATCATAGTGGTGGCGGCTTCACGGCCTTTGGCGGCGTTATCGTAATCGCCGGTGACTACGCCCATGCCTTTAATGCCCGGACGCGTTTTCTCAGCGGCCTGAATAAAGGCACGCATCATCGCCTGCTGCGTAGGGTTATCGCCGCCGCCGACAAAGCCAACCGCTTTGCCTTTTTCCGAGATCAGCGCCGCCAGCGCACCGGCGGCATACGCGCCTTGCAGATAGGCGAGATTGACGTATTCCACGTTGCCCGGTGATTTCTCGCCGGGCTTGAAGGTGGAGGCGAAGAAGTAGGTGTCAGGATATTCCGGCGCGATTTCGGCAAACGCCGAGCCGTATTCAAAGCTGTGGCCGATGATCAGCGTGTAACCATCATCGGCGTAGCCACGAATGGTTTGGTCCATCTGCGCCTGCGACACGCTTTCGCTGTGCGCGACGGTGAAACCGGCTTTTTGCAGGCTCTGCAATCCGGCATACGCCAGCGAACTCCAGCCGCCATCGGCAACCGAGCCGGGCAACAGCAAGGCGATTTTTATGGTGTTATTCGCCGCCATCGCTTTGCGCGACAACATCGGTGCCAGCGCGGGTAACAACAGCGCGCCAGCCACTAACTTCGCAAACTTTCTGCGGGATACGTCTGCCATCATGTGTTCTCCTGGTGTGGTTTTGATGTATTAATCACCGGAAGAGCATTATCTTAAAAGCATCATTTTTAGCACTTACCGATGCCTAAAAGGCAACGCAGGAGAAATATGCTGCAACATCGTTTGTTTGTGTATATCGATCAGGTGGCGCGCAGCGGTTCGATTCGCAAAGCGGCGGAACGGCTGCACATCTCGGCTTCGGCGATTAACCGCCAGCTGATTGCGCTGGAAGAGGAGCTCGGCACGCCGCTGTTTCAGCGCTTGCCGCGCAAAATGATTCTTACCGCCGCCGGTGAAGCGCTGATTCATCATGTGCGGCAGAGCTTTAAAGAGATTGAAATCGCGCAGATGAAAATTGAGGAGCTGAAAGGGCTGCGGCGGGGCGAAGTGACGGTGGCGATGATGAGTGGATTAGCAGCGAACCTGATTCCGCGCGTGGCCTCCGAGTTTCGCCGCGCCAATCCGCGCGTGAAATTACTGCTGCAACAGCTCACCACCGGCGAGAACATCACTAACGCGGTGGCAAGCGGCGACGCCGATTTGGGAATTGGTTTTGATTTCGAGCTACAGCCAGTGCATCGCAACATTGCTAGCGTGCCGGTGCGATTGGGTGCGGTTGTAGGCGCGGGGCATCCGCTGGCGGAGAAATCCAGCTTACGTTTGAGTGATTGTTTGCCGTATCCGGTGGTGATTGCCGACAAATCGATGGTGATTCGACCGTATCTGAATGAAGTGTTCGCGCGCGCCTCGATCAATCTTCAGCCGGTGATTGAAACCAACTCGATCGAGGTGATGCGCCAGTCGGCGATGATGGATCAAACCCTGACGTTTCTCACGCCGATTGATATTGAATCCGACCAGCGCAGCGGGCGGTTAATCTATATTCCGGTGCGCGAGCTGGCGCAACACACGCAAACGCTGATGTTGATCGGCCACGATCGCGGCACCAGCGCGATTGGTAGTGTTTTCGCCGAAACCATTAAAGGGATGATGTCGGAGTTGCGTTGATGGCCGGGTCGCCATAAATGGCAACGTTGCGGCCTTTGTAGGGGGCGCATTAATGCGCACCTGGTCGCCATAAATGACGACCCTACGAAAATGCGGTACGATCGGTGAGGAAATTGATATCGAAATTATGCACCTCGCGCGCCAGCTTAAGTAGCGCCTGCGCGGCACGTTCGGTAGCAATCGCACCGCGTTCAGCATCAGCCGCTGCGGCGTTGCCGGTGGTGCCAGAAAGGTGCAGATCTTGCGCCATCCAGCCAAAACCGATGCCGCCTTCCGGCGTTAAAATTCCGCCGGTTTCTTCAAGTGCCACCGAAGTAGAAACGAAATCAGCGGCGTGCTGCATCTGGACTAATTCAGGATGCAAATGCAGCATCATGCTGGTTTCTGATTCACCGCCGTGAATGCCGTGATTGAGTTCATGCGCGCTATAAAGATCGGACGCATCAATGGTGCGGAACCAGCTGGCGCTGACGGCAAACATGCCCAGTTCGATGCGCAGTTGACGACAAACGATTTCCATCAGCTGCGGCTGTCCGCCGTGCGAGTTCCAGAAAATCAGCTTACGAATTCCGGCGCGCCAGGCGCTTTTCGCGACTTCGAACCACACTTTGCCTAACACGTCATACGGCAATGAAAGGGTGCCGGGATAGGCAAGATGTTCATCCGATTTACCAATCGGCAGCGCGGGCATTACCAGCAGCGGGAGATCGTCGGGCAATAATTCCACCGCACGTTGAATAATCCCGGCGTTGATGGCGGCATCCACACGGACCGGCAGATGTGGGCCATGTTGTTCTACTGCGCCAATCGGTAGCACGGCGACGATGTTCGCCATATCCAGTTCACTGAATTCCCGGGTTGAGAGATCCCACCACCAGGGCGAAGACGGCTTGAGCATGTTTACCTCCATTTTTTACCCAACATAGCGGCTTGGCAGTGCAATGGAAGCAACAAAATTCGCGCTTTGCGTTGCTTTTTAGGCATTGGTCAGCAGGAGGTCGCCATGAATGGCGACCCTACGAAGCGATGTTACTTTTGATTTTTACTGGTGAATTCCTGGTAATTCTCTTTGGTCACCGTTTGATACGGCACCCAGTTATAGGCTTCGGTCTTTTTCCCGCTCAGCATGTCGTAAGCCACATCGACTGCACCGGTTGCCTGACCTTTCGCATCCTGGAAAATAGTTACCGCCATTTTGCCGTTCTTAATAAACTGCAAACCATCCGGCGTGCCGTCGATACCGGCGACTAACACATTGCTTTTCTTCAGCTGATCGAGCGCCATAATCGCGCCAATCGCCATTTCATCGTTATTGGCGATGATGGCATTGATGTCATTACCATCCTGCAACCATGACAAGGTTTTATCGACCGCTTCGTTGCGCTGCCAGTTGGCGCTCTGTTTCTGGATCACTTTCAGACCAGGATGATCCTTCACATAATCCTCAACCGCTTTGGTGCGCTGACGCGCTTCTTCGGTGGAGAGGGCACCCATCAGAATAGCGATATTGCCTTTGTTATCCATCCGCTTGGCTAACGCTTCGATCTCCATCTTGCCGCTTAACGCCGAATCGGAACCGACGTAGGCCATTTTGCCCGTTAGTTTTACTTCGGGTTTACGGTTCACGAAGATCAGCGGGATATTGGCTTTCTGCGCGGCGGCGATCACCGGCATCACGCCTTGCGTGTCCACTGGGTTGATGATGATCGCGTCCGCGCCCTGATTAATGAAATCATCCACCTGCTGGATTTGCAGGGAGACATCGCCTTTGGCATCGGCAAACTGGCTGTTAAGCCCTTTGTCTTTAAGCTGCTTTTCCATCTGACTGCGCAGGATGGAAACGAAATTGAGATCGAGATTAGCCAGCGCGACGCCAACCATATAGGTTTTCGCCTGGGCAGTGAATACGCTGAGCAAACCGCAGATAAGCATTACTACCTTGAATAATTTCATTTTTTTATCTCTGTAGGGGAGGTTTCTATTATTTTGCATCCGGGTGCAAAATCAGCGGGATGGCTGCCGCTGATTGACATCATGTTCATAAGGACAACGCGATGTGCTGTCTTCACTCTCTGGTACGGTTGAAAAATAGTCAACGCAGCAAAAATCGATTTCATCACCACGATCACAAAATCATCACGATTTGCACCCGAGTGCATTACAAAAATGCAACCGGGTGCAAAGTTTGCAAAATTCGCCTCTTGCTAACGTGGGGAATCACTCTATGCTCACTTTTTGCCAGGTAAATTACGGAAGGAAGCCGATGACGAGATCAGTGAAAAAGGCCACGGCCAGCGATGTGGCCATTCTCGCGGGCGTGTCGAAATGGACGGTATCGCGTGCGTATATGCCTGGTGCTTCAATCTCCGAGAAGGCGCGCGAGAAGGTGATGCGCGTCGCTAAAGAGCTGGGATATCGCCCCAATTTGCTGGCGCGCAGCCTGGTGAAGAAGAAGACGCATATCATCGGCGTGGTGATCGATGAACTGAAGAATCCGCATACGCTGATGATTCTCAATGAAGCCACGCAGCAGCTGCAACGCCGTGGTTACATGGCGCTGATCCTCAACATCACTGATGGCGAGCCGTATCGATCGGTGATGACGCAGGCGGATCAATTGCAGATCGACGGCGTTCTGTTTCTTGGCACGGTGTTATCGGCGCAGCTGATTACGCTGGTGGAGGACATGTATAACATTCCGCTGGTGCAGCTGTGTCGCAATACGCATGCGCAGGGCATTGATGTGGTGGCGATTGATGGTTATGCCGCCGGTAAACAAATCGCCGAACTTTTGCTGGCGCAGGGCGCGCAGCGTTTTGGCTTTATGCAAGGTCCGGATACGCCGACTTCTCATCTGCTACGTAAAGAGGGATTTGAGGCGACGATTCAACAAGCGGGCTACCAGATTGATGTGCTGCTCAAAGCGGGCTGTTACGATCGCGCGCGCAGCTGGCAAGCGATGAGCGATTATCTACAACGGCCGGACCCTGTGATTGATGCGCTGTTCTGTGAAAACGATGTGCTGGCGCTTGGTGCGCTGGAAGCAATGCGCGCCGCGCCGAATATGCCCAAGATTGCGGTGGTGGGATTTGATGATATCGAAGAAGCCAGGGCGCCAGGTTGCCAGCTCACCACCTTTAGTCAGCGGATAGATCTGCTGATCGCCGAAGCGTTGAACCGCTTGATTGATGGCCGCGAGAGTGCGGATGAGCGTTGGCGCCAGGGTGAAATGCGTGTGCGCCGTTCGCATTTGCGTAACTGAGTCCGCATTCTATACGCTAATCAGCGTGATATCCTCAGCGCGAAACGCGTTGTAAAACTCTTTGTTAAGTTTCTCTTCTACCACAAGAATATCGATTTCTTCGCAACCGGCTACCGAGAACCGGGCCACGCCGGGAATTTTATCCGCCGTCAGCCCAACGATGCTTTGATTGCTTTGCTTG
>NZ_DAMBSA010000286.1:0-6392 GCF_032054795.1 Pantoea sp. CTOTU49201 | reverse complement strand
ACCCGCTTTGATAGCCGCCAGCACGAACTCTTCATGGGTTGGCCCCCACGAAGTGACCAGAATCGCCTGCACTTCTGGCGCGTTAATCAAATCATGCGCGTTGTCATAAATCTCCGCCTGAATTCCCAGATCTTTAACGATCTGTTCGCAGTTGCTGCGGTTAATGTCATTCAGCGCCACTACGCGTGAATGTTGCAGCACCTGGCTACAACGACGAATGTGTTCGCGACCAATCGCGCCCGTGCCGATTACACCAATATTGAGCGTCATAGCGTGTTCCTTAATTATTCAGATAAGCAATGCTGGATTGGATTTCCTGAGCAATCTGTTCTTCGCTCCAGCTATCCATTACGGAAGAAAACGGTTCAAAGGCGTAGATGCCGCGATAGCCCATCTCTTCCAGACGTTGCACTTGCTGTTTCGATTTCAGCAGATCGTCGGCGCTGAGCATGATGCGCTCTTCGTCGGTTAACTGATGTGTTGGGCGCGCATCGGTGACGCCAGAAAGATGCACCAGCCCGATGTTATTGACGTCGACGCCGCCGGCAAAGTCTTGCTCCGCGCCTTCGTACAAGTGGTGGTGAAAAGTATCCAGCACGATTTTGAACGGCACGCCGGCTTGCTTGATCAGCTGTTGTGCCAAAGCCGCAGAACGCAGCGAGCTTTGCGGGAACCCGAGCGGCTCAACCAGAGCAGCGATGCCATATTCGGCGAACAGTGGCGCGAGCGTTTTTAACGCATCGACAGTTTGCTGCTGGGAAATAACCGTGCCGTCATTCAGTGGGCAAAGTACTAACGCTTTAGCACCGGTTTCACGCGCAGCGTTTAATAAAGCGCGCGTCTTCTCCAGCACCTCATCGGTTAATTGGTTAAACGGATAAACCGCATTAATCGTTTCGATGGTGAACGCATGTTGTTCAGCCAGCTCACGCACGGCCTCACCGGATAAATGATCAGTTACGCTGCCACTTTTCATATCATTGCGGATTTCGACTTTATTTAACCCCAGCTTTTCAACCAGCGAGAAAAAACGCTCGAGACTAAGATTAGGCGCGATTTTACGATTAACGCAGAGTCGGTCATGGCTTATTTTGTAGGTCATGGTGTGTTCTATCCTGAAAGAGTAATATTATTTACTTTCTGTTTTGTTGTGACGCGTCGATATGTTGCGATAGTAAGCGATGTCGTTTTGCTGCTCTGCCAGAACTTTGATTGATTTACATCAATGCAACATCATTTATACAACTCATGGAAGTAGTGCTCGACCTGCTCCAGGCTGCGCCCTTTGGTTTCCGGGATGGTGCGCAACACGAACATCGATCCACCAATACCAATCACCGCAAAGGTTAGGAAGGCTCCAGCAAGGCCAAATGCCGCCAGCAGCAACGGGAACGCCATCGAAATGGCAAAGTTCGCCATCCACAGCGCAAACACCGCGCCGCCCATACAAATGCCGCGCATACGCGCCGGGAAGATCTCAGAAAGCAACAGCCAGGTAACCGGCGACAGCGCACCTTGCTGGAAACACAGAAACATCAACATACCCGCCAGCACCAGATAGGCGCGCAGCAGATTGACGTCGCCCGCCGAATGATACTCCGGCATGAAGAAGCACACCGCCGCGATAAAGAACAGGCATGCGGTGCAGCCCATCTGTCCAACCAACACCAGTGGACGACGGCCGATTTTGCCGATCATCCAGATACCGACCAGCGTCATCAGCACTGAAATCACGCCGTTAGCGATGGTGGCGAACAGCGCGGCATCGTTGCTCAAGCCGGTTGCCGTCAGCATGGTCGGCGCGTAATACATGATGGTGTTGACGCCGGTCAGCTGCTGAATCGCCGCAATACCGATACCAAGCAAGAACACTTTGCGCAGCCACGGCGTACGCAGATCGCGCAGGCGGCCTTTGCCCTGTTGCCGGTTCTCTTCGATGGTTTCTTCGATCTCTTCCAGCTCCCAATCGACGTCATCCGCCGCGCGGGTTTTCTCCAGCACTTTGCGTGCTTCGTTGTTGTTACCGCGCATCACGTGCCAGCGCGGGCTTTCTGGCATAAAGATCATGCCAAACCACAGCAAAACGGCGGGCACAGTTGAGATGGCGATCATCCAGCGCCATGTGTGCTCTCCGCCCCAGATTTCGTTGAAAGTGGCATTGGACACGTACGCCAGCAGCTGCCCCGAAACAATCATCAGCTCCTGCAAAGTCACCAGTTGGCCTCGCTTGTTGGCCGGTGCGATTTCCGCGATATACACCGGCACCGTGGCCGCCGCGCCACCCACGGCGATACCCAGGAACAGACGTGAAGCGATCATTGAGATGACATCCGGCGCAAATGCCGAACCGATAGCGCCAAGGGCAAAAATAAAGGCGAGGGAAATAATGATCTTGCGACGTCCCAGCGCATCCGCAAAATGACCGGCAAGCAGCGCGCCAAAAGCGGCGCCAAATAGCAGTGAACTGGTGACTAATCCGGTGGTGAATGGCGTGAGTTGCAAATCGTCACGCATAAATAGCAAAGCACCCGATACCACGCCGGTATCGTAGCCAAACAATAATCCACCCAGCGTGGCGACCAGCGCGATTATTTTAACAAACGGCTCGGTGCGCGTGGTGCTATTCGGGCCGGAAGCCGTGTTGGTGGATATATAAAGTTCTCTTTCCATAATACCTCCTGGTAAAAAATGCATAAGGAAATACGGCAGAACAAAACAGAAGGCTCACGCTAACGGCATTTTTATTTCATGTTAATTTTTATTTGGGGTTTGTTTTCCGAAATGTGAGTTCAAGCATTTTGGTGTTTTTATTTTGATGGAATTGCATCAGGGGGATATTTTATTTAGGCAGGATTTATAACGGTAATTTAAAAGGTCGCCATGAATGGCGACCCTACGTGTAAGGTGATATTAACTCCGTAGGGACGCCATTTATGGCGACCGTCTATATGCGTATTTCGCATTAACATTGCCGAATTATAGATTTGTAAAATTCCGCTCGTGCAATAGCATTGATTTCTTTGGTTTTCCCCTGCCGTCTCGCCAACTGGATCATCACCTTCATGCGCAATATGCAGTCGCGTTGCCTATCCCTGAACGACTTCGAGAAGTACGCCAAACGTCATCTGCCGCATCCGCTGTTCGCCTATGTATCTGGCGGCGTCGAGGACAATATCGCGCTGCGCAACACGCTGGCTTCTTATGCGCGCTACAGCCTGATCCCGGAAAACATGGTGGATGTATCGCAACGCAACATTGGAGTTGAGCTGTTTGGGCAAAGCTACGCGGCGCCGGTTGGCATCGCGCCAATGGGTATCTCGGCGTTAACCGGTTTTGATGGCGATTGCACTCTGGCGCGCGCGGCGAAAGAGAAGAACGTGCCGTTTATCATGAGCGGCTCATCGCTGACGCGGCTGGAAGAGGTGGCGCAAGTGAATCCCGACATGTGGTTTCAAGCGTATCTGCCGAAAACGCTGGAGGAGATTGATGCGCTGATCGATCGCGTTAAGCGGGCCGCGATTCCGGTGCTGGTGATCACCGTGGACACGCCGGTTAAAGCTAATCGGGAAAACAACGTGCGCGCTGGATTCGCTACACCGTTCCGCCCTAGCCTGCGTTTGGCGTGGCAAGGCATCACGCATCCGCGCTGGTTGACCGGAACCCTGCTAAAGACGCTGCTGAAAAGCGGCATGCCCTATTTTGAGAACAATAATGCGCAGCGTGGCGCGCCGCTGTTCTCGAAAAACGCGGTGCGGGATTTCAGCGGCCGCAGCCACTTAACCTGGCTGCATATCGAACATATCCGCGCGCGCTGGCCGGGCGCGATGGTGATTAAAGGCATTCTCAGCCGTAACGATGCGCTGCGCTGTAAAGCCATCGGCATCGACGGCATTGTGGTGTCTAATCATGGTGGACGACAGCTGGATACGGTGATTCCGCCGCTTTATGTGCTGCCGGAAATCGTTGCAGCAGCCGGTGAAATGACGGTGATGTTTGATAGCGGAATTCGACGCGGCACCGACGCCATCAAAGCTATCGCGTTGGGCGCAAAAGCCTGCTTTGTTGGGCGGCCGTTTAATTATGCTTGTGCGGTGGGCGGTTTAGCGGGCGTTAATTTGGCCATCGATTTGATTACCAGCGAGGTGAGCCGCGATTTGGGCATGTTAGGTGCGGCTTCGCTGGCGGATTTAGGGGAGAAGCATTTGCGGTTGATTGGTTGATGGTCGCCATGAATGGCGACCCTACGGACAATCATCGGCGGCGCGGCAGCGAAACCAGCAGCAGGCCAAACACAATCAGCACCACGCCGGCAAAGCTGCTCCAGCGGAAGGTTTCTCCTAATATTGGCAAGGAAATCGCCGCCAGCCAGACCAGCACATAACTCAAACTGAGCAGCGGATAGAGCCGATTAAGTGGCAGATGACGCAGCGCCAGCATCCAGCACAACATCGACAGCGCGTAAGCGCCAAGGCCCATCGCCAACAGCAGCAGCGGTTTGATGTGCTGCAAACTGAGCAATGCGCTCAACGGCGGGAAATCCAGCATCGCCATTCGCAAAACCAGCTGCGCCAGTGATACCAGCAACACGCTGCACAGCGCCAGCATCACGCCTTTCATAGATGACTTCCCATCAGCGCCACACCGGCAACAATCGCCAGCGTGCCAATCCATTGCTGTAGGCTGTAGGTTTCGCGCCAGATCAGCCGCGCGGCGATAGCCACCAACACAAAGTTCAGACTGAGCATCGGATACGCCACACTCACCGGCACCACGCGCAGTACCGCCAGCCACAGCAACATGCCGATACCCAGCAGCATGATGCTGAGCGCCAGCCAAAGCATCCCTTTTTTGATACCGAGATGAGCCGCCTGCTTCTGACACAGCTGGGCGGCACAGCTCAGCACGCTAACCAGTAAAATCAGCAGCAGATTCATGGTGTGGCATTGTAGCCGTAATAAACCAGGCGGCCCTGACGATAGACATCATCCGGTTCCGGCAGGTTTTTATCCGGCGTTTTGTCGCTGGAATTCATCATCAGCACCAATGAAACCTTGCCCTGACGGCGATGAACGCGTAGCCAGTCGGCAAAGTCATCTGCATCAATGTAGTGTGACTGCGCATCCGGATAGCTCAGTCCGTATTGCAACTCACCTTTGGCATCATAGAAATTGATGTCACTGCGCTGCAGTTCCCAGGCCACCGCCGATGCCACGCCAGGATTGTTGGCCAGCAGATAACGACTATCCGCCAGCTGAACGTGCACCGCACTGACAAAACTCTGTGGCTGCTTGGAATCGCGCACCTTCTGCGGAATGGCAAAACCGACCAGTAACGCCAGCGCCAATGGGCAAAGCGCGGCTAACTGCCAGCGACCGTTCTCCGGCTTGCGGCTCAGCCAACCCATCACGCCCCATCCGATAAAGGAGAGCGCCGCACAGATTACGCCAACAATCTCTTCGCTGCTGTACACCGGACGATGCGAAATGCCCCACGGAGCTAGCACCACCAGTAACACGATTGCGGTAATCGCTCCGAACAGCAGGTTGATCCAGCCATTTACCTTCAGCGCTTTCATCACCTGCGCCGAACCGCTGTGCGCGTAATGCGCCATTAGCAGCGCCAGCGGCGCGAAGCACGGCAAAATGTAGGTCGGCAATTTGCCTTTAGCGATGCTGAAAAACAGCAGCGGCAGCAGCACCCAGCTCAGCAAATAAATCGGTCCGGCTTGCTGACTGCGCTGACGCCACGCGCCAACCAGCGATCCCGGCAGCAGCGCCAGCCACGGCAAACAGCCCGCCAGCAGCACCGGAATGTAATACCAGAATGGCGCTTTGTGTTGTGCATCCGATTCGGCGAAACGCTGAATATGCTCGACCCAGAAGAAGTAGTGCCAGAAATCCCCTTCCTGCTGATTAATCGCCAGCGCCCACGGCGTGCTAAGCAGCACAGCAACCACAATCGTCAGCGGTCCCCAGCGCAGCAGTTCCATAAAGCGGCGTTGCCAAATGGCCCACGGCAGAATCGCAAACACTGGCACCGCCAGCGCGAGAAAGCCTTTGGTCATAAAGCCCATCGCGCACGCCGCGCCCAGCAAAACATAGCCGCATAAGCGTTGCCGCGTGGTGCTGGCCTGCGACGCCAGCCAGTAACTGCACATCGCGGCGACCAGCCACAGCATCAGGATCGGATCGAGCACCGCGTAAGTGCCGACGCCGTACACCAGTAGTGAAGTCAGGAAAATAACGCTGCCAGTCAGCGCGACTTGGCGGCTGGCAAACATCTGCGTGCCGAGCCAGAAGACCAATACTGCGCTTAACGTGGTGCTAAAAATCGATCCAGCGCGCACGCCAAAGTTTGTGTGACCAAACAACCATTGGCCAATGTTATTGACC
>NZ_DAMBSA010000285.1:0-6403 GCF_032054795.1 Pantoea sp. CTOTU49201 | reverse complement strand
GGATCAGCGCCTGGCCGATCAACGCCATATCGCGCGGCGAGCTGTATTGGCCTTCCGCATCCAAACCGTGCACGGTCTGGAAGTGGGTGTTTTTCAGGCCCAGTGCGCCAACATAGTTATTCATCAGGTTAACGAACGCGTCCTGGCTGCCGGCAACATAATCCGCCATCGCCACACAAGCGTCGTTACCTGATTGCAGCACGATGCCGCGCGTCAGCTGAGAAACCGGTACACGATCGCCAGGCTTCAGGAACATCAGGGATGAACCTTTGAATACCGGATTACCGGTTGCCCAGGCATCTTTGCCCACGGTCACGATGTCATCGTTATGGATTTTGCCCGCTTTGACCGCCTGACCAATTACGTAGCTGGTCATCATTTTGGTCAAACTTGCCGGATCGCGGCGTGCATCCGCGTTCTTTTCGGCCAGCACTTTGCCGGAGTTATAGTCGATCAGCACATAAGCTTCAGCATCAATGTCCGGCACGCCCGGAATCATAGTCTTAAGGTTAACATCGTCCGCAAAAGCGGCATGGCTGAGAGAAAGGGCGACCAGTGATCCCACTGTCAGGCGTTTCAGAAAACGAGAAGGTTTCAGCGTATTCATGTTCAGGACTACAACATCCGTGGGTTTAGAGTGAAAAAAGTGCCTAACTATAGCAAACGCCCGATCGGGCGACATCTTGCTTTGCAAATCAGTTTCAGCAGGAAATGTCACTGTCCGTTACATCGATGGACGGGCAGTGGTAATAAATGAGCTCATTTGCGCTTCAGTGTTCAGACGCTGCTGCAACGCGGCGGCTTCGGCACGGCTTTGATAGCCACCTAACTGAATGCGATAGACGTTGCCATTGGCTTCAACGGCACCCGGTACGCCAAAACGTTTACCCAGGCTTTCCGCCAGCTGGCGCGCACGCGCCGGATCGTTAATGGCGCCAACCTGCACCACATAACCGCTGCCGGCATGGGCATTCTGGCTGCTGGCAGGCGCTGCTGCTGCGGCTGGTGCGGAAGAAGTTGTTGGCGCTGGCGCGGGAACCGGCTCGCTGCCTTCCAGCACGCCCGTGGCTAACGGCTGCGGCGCACCGAGAAAACCGCTGCTCTGGACTGGCGCACCCATGCTGTCATTACTTTGCAAGGTGCTGTTATCTACTGCGCGCACATCTTGCGGTGCAGGCGCTGGTGCCGCATTGGCGCTGCCGCCCATCATCACCATGCCGCCGCCGAGATCCGGACGTGCGGGCAGGGCATAGCTCTGTTTGGCGACGGTGGTACCGATGGTGCCGGGACCGGAAAGCGAACCATCCGGTGCCACTTTGATGTAATCAACGCGCACGCGAGTATTGTTAGAGATATTCAGGCGATCGCCCGCCGCACGTGACAGGTCGATAATGCGGCCTGGCGTATAAGGACCGCGATCGTTGACGCGTACCACAATTTGGCGGCCGTTGGCGAGGTTAGTCACGCGCACATAGCTCGGCAGCGGCAGCGTAGGGTGCGCGGCAGTCATTCCTTCCGGATCGTAAGATTCGCCGATAGCAGTGCGATTACCCTGCGCTTCGTCACCGTACCAGGTGGCTAAACCCACTTCGCTGTAGTTCGAAGGATCTTTGATCACGCGGTAGTTTTTACCGTTGACGCTGTAATCCTGGCTGGTGGAGGGATTGATCGGTTCATAGCGTGGTTCCACGCCAGGAATTTCCACTACCGGGCCGTTATAGGCCGGTTGCGGTGGCGCAGTATTATTCTGCGGTTCCGGTGTGGAACAGGCAGCCAGTACCAATGATGCCAGTGCAACCCCAAGCCAGTCCTTACGCATGTGCAGCCTCTTAAACGCTTTTAGATAACATTTTTCGATGAGTATGGATCGACATCACGATGCCAAATCCAGCCATTAACACAATCAATGCCGATCCGCCGTAGCTCACCAGCGGTAGCGGTACGCCAACCACCGGTAAGATACCACTTACCATGCCAATGTTAACGAAAACATAAACGAATAAAATCAGCATCAAACCGCCCGCCATCACGCGACCAAAGGTGGTTTGCGCGCGCGCAGCAATAATCAGTCCGCGCATGATCAGCAGCAAATAGAGTACCAGCAATAACAACACGCCAACCAGGCCGAGTTCTTCCGCTAACACGGCAAAAATAAAGTCGGTATGGCGTTCAGGCAGAAATTCCAACTGCGATTGGGTGCCGTGCAGCCAGCCTTTGCCGCGCAGGCCACCGGAACCGATAGCAATCTTCGACTGGATGATGTGGTAACCGGCGCCGAGCGGATCGCTTTCCGGATCCAGCAGCATCATCACGCGGTCGCGCTGATAATCGTGCATCAGGAAGAACCACAAAATCGGGATAAAAGCCGCCACCAGCAGCACGGCGATACCAATCAGTTTCCAGCTCATACCGGATAAAAACAGCACAAACAAACCGGAAGCGGCGATCAGAATCGACGTACCCAGGTCAGGCTGTGCCGCTACCAGCAGCGTTGGCATGAAAATCAGCACCAGCGCGATGCCGGTGTTTTTCAGCGTAGGCGGACAGACATCGCGGTTAATAAAGCGCGCCACCATCAGCGGCACGGCAATCTTGGCGATCTCCGAGGGCTGGAAGCGCACAAAACCGAGATCGAGCCAGCGCTGTGCGCCTTTACTGATGTGGCCAAATGCATCCACCGCGATCAGCAATATCACGCAGACAATATAGAGATAGGGTGCCCAGCTTTCGTAAACGCGCGGCGGCACCTGCGCCAGCACCAGCATGATGACGATTCCCATGGCGATCTGCCCGAATTTACGCTCGGTCATGCCGGGATCCTGTCCGCTGGCGCTCCAGATGACGATGGCGCTGTAGGTCAGCAAGCTGAGAATGATCAGCATAAACAGTGGGTCGATATGGATACGCGTCCAGATCGATCTTTTCTGCGGACTATCGTTCATGGACATTGTTATTCACCTTCGTAGCCGGGCGGCATCGGTGCGGCTTCTGGCAGCACGGTATTATTGTCGCCTAACATAATGTGGTCGAGAATCTGGCGCATCACGGTGCCGACAGCCGGACCTGCGCCGCCGTTTTCCAGAATCATGGTGACGGCCACGCGCGGCTTATCGTACGGCGCGTAAGCGGTCATTAATTTATGGTCGCGCAGACGCTCTGCAATCTTGTGCGCGTTATAGACTTCATTTTCTTTCAGACCGTAAACCTGCGCGGTACCGGATTTGGCGGCGATTTTGTAAGGCGCATCGGCAAAACTCTTGTGTGCTGTACCGTTGGCGCGGTTCGCTACGCCATACATGCCGTCTTTAGCAATTTCCCAGTAGCCTGAATGAATGTCGCCAATCGGTGCATCCGGCGGCTGGCGATAGGGCATCATGGTTTGGCCTTCACGCGTGGCGCGCAGTAAGTGCGGCACCTTGATCACACCGTCGTTAATCAAAATCATCATCGCTTTGTTCATCTGAATCGGTGTCGCGGTCCAGTAACCCTGACCAATACCCACCGGAATGGTGTCACCCTGATACCAAGGTTTCTTGAAGCGCTTCAGCTTCCACTCGCGCGTGGGCATGTTGCCCGCGCTCTCCTGCGGCAGGTCAATGCCGGTGCGATGGCCGTAACCAAACTTGGTCATCCACTCCGACAGGCGATCGATGCCCATATCGTAGGCGACCTGATAGAAGAAGGTATCCGCCGATTCTTCCAGCGATTTAGTGACGTTCAGGCGTCCGTGGCCCCATTTTTTCCAGTCACGATAGCGCTTTTCCGAGCCGGGCAGTTGCCACCAGCCGGGATCGAACAGGCTGGTATTGCGGTTGATCACGCCTGCGCTCAGCGCCGACACGGCAACGTAAGGTTTCACCGTTGAAGCCGGAGGATAGGAAGCTTGCAGCGCACGGTTATACAGCGGACGGTTTTCGTCGCTTAACAGCGCTTTGTAATCTTTGCTGGAGATGCCGTCGACAAACAGGTTCGGGTCGTAGCTCGGCGTTGACACCAGCGCAAGGATTTCGCCGGTGCGCGGATCGCTTACCACCACCGCCGCGCGGCTGCCGGTCAGCAAGGTTTCGATGTATTGCTGCAGCTTGAGGTCAACCGTCAGATAGATATCGCGTCCGGCCTGCGGAGACTGCTCGTGCAGCTGACGGATGACGCGGCCACGGTTGTTAACTTCAACCTCTTCATAACCGGTTTTGCCGTGCAGCACATCTTCGTAATAGTTCTCGATGCCGAGCTTGCCGATATCATGGGTGGCTGCATAGTTCGGCCACTTGCCTTCCTGATCGAGGCGCGTGACATCGCGATCGTTAATTTTGGAGACGTAGCCCACCACGTGCGTCAGCGTCTGGCCGTAAGGATAGTAGCGGCGCTGATAGCCTTTTACTTCCACGCCAGGAAAACGGTATTGATTGACGGCAAAACGCGCTACCTGCACCTCGTTTAAACCGATTTTGACCGGAATCGAGGTAAAGCGGCGTGAGCGTTTGCGCTCTTTTTCAAACGCATCGATATCGTCGTCGGTCAGATCCAGCACCGGACGCAGATCCTGTAAGGTCTGCTTCAGGTTTTCGACCTTTTCCGGCATCAGTTCGGCCTGATAGATGGTGCGATTCAACGCCAGCGGCACGCCGTTACGATCAAAAATAATGCCGCGGCTCGGTGCCACGGGCACCAGCTTGATGCGGTTTTCATTCGAACGGGTGCTGTAGTCGTCAAAGCGCAGAATTTGCAGGTGGTACATATTGACCACCAGAATGCTGGAGAGCAGCAGAATGCCAACAAAAGCCACCAATGCTCGGCGGACAAAAAGTTTCTGTTCGGCAGTGTAATCGCGAAAGGCGTTGCTCTGTAATTTCATCCGCTACATTTATTGTCTGGGGTTGTCAGGCGTTTATTCACGATGATAAGGATGATTCGTGGTGATGCTCCACGCACGATACAGGCTTTCCGCTACCAGCACACGCACCAGCGGATGTGGCAACGTGAGCGCTGACAGTGACCAGCTTTGTTCGGCAGCGGCCTTGCACGCGGGCGCCAGTCCTTCCGGACCGCCGATCAACAGGCTGACATCGCGGCCATCCAGTTTCCAGCGTTCAAGTTGCTGCGCCAGCTGTGGGGTTTCCCACGGCTGTCCGGGGATATCCAGCGTGACAATACGATTGCCTTTACCCACGGCGGCCAGCATCGCTTCACCTTCTTTTTCCAGAATGCGTTTGATGTCGGCATTCTTACCGCGTTTGCCGGCAGTCACTTCGATCAATTCAAACGGCATATCTTTCGGGAAGCGGCGCAGATACTCCATGAAACCGGTCTGAACCCAGTCGGGCATTTTAGTGCCGACGGCTACAAGCTGCAGTTTCACGTCTTAGCTCCAGAGTTTTTCCAGCTCGTACAGCTGGCGGCTCTCTGCTTCCATCACGTGCACAATCACGTCACCCAAGTCAACGACCACCCAATCGGAGGCGGTTTTGCTGTCAACACCCAGTGGCCTCAGGCCCGCAGTGCGCGATTCCTGCACCACATGATCGGCGATAGAAGCGACGTGACGTGTTGAAGTGCCGGTGCAAATAATCATGCAATCGGTGATGCTGGATTTGCCCTGGACATCAATAGCAATGATGTCCTGGCCTTTGAGATCATCAATCTTATCAATAACGAACTCTTGGAGTGCTTTACCTTGCAAAAGGTTCCCCTTAAAAACAGGTGATTACGGACGGGCTAACGATGCGAGAAAGGTAGCCGAAAATGAAGCGGCGCAGTATAGCATGCTGCCTTTAGCTGCGATATAAGCCAACGCTATCGATGTAGCCGATCACTGCATCTGGCAGTAAATCCGCGCAGGAGATTCCCGCATGGCGGCGCTGACGGATTTCGGTGGCGGAAATGTCGAGCAGCGGCGTATCTGCCAGCCAGATGTGTCCTGCAGGTGAGTGATGAAGCTGCTGCACATCATCGGCGAGATGCTCATCAAGCCATTGCTGCATCTCAGGCGTTTCCATCTGGGTGGCGTAACCCGGACGCTTACATACCAGCAAATGACACAGCGACAGCAAATCTTGCCAGCGATGCCATTTGGCTAACGTTAGCAGAGAATCCTGGCCAATGATAAACCCGAGGGGCTGTTCTGGGCCGCGTTCCGCACGCAGTGCTTCCAGCGTGGCGACCGTCCAGGACGGCGTTGCACGCTCCAGTTCACGCGTATCGATATCAAACAGCGGGCGATCGGCGATGGCACAGCGCAGCATCTCAACGCGCTGTTGCGCACTGGCTTCCGGCTGTGGGCGATGCGGCGGCACGTTATTCGGCAGCAGCGTGACTTTTTTCAAACCCACTTGCTGGGCCAGCGCTTCTACCGGGCGAAGATGGCCGTAGTGAATCGGATCGAAGGTGCCGCCAAACAGGGCGT
>NZ_DAMBSA010000284.1:0-6409 GCF_032054795.1 Pantoea sp. CTOTU49201 | reverse complement strand
TGAAAGAGGGTGACATTCTTATCCTCACCGCCGATCACGGCTGCGATCCCAGCTGGAAAGGCACCGAGCACACGCGTGAGCACATCCCGATTCTGATCTACGGCCCGAATGTGAAGCCAGGATCGCTGGGATACCGCGATACCTTCGCGGATATCGGCCAGACCATCGCAAAATATTTTGGCCTGTCCAGCATGGACTACGGCAAGAGCATGCTGTAAAACAGCGCCCCAAATTTAATAAGGAAAATAACCATGGCAACGCCTCATATTAATGCAGAAATGGGTGATTTCGCGGACGTCGTACTGATGCCGGGCGATCCGCTGCGCGCTAAGCACATTGCGGAAACCTTCCTTGAAGATGTGGTGGAAGTGAACAACGTGCGCGGCATGTTGGGTTACACCGGTACTTATAAAGGCCGCAAGATTTCGGTGATGGGTCACGGCATGGGCATTCCATCCTGCTCGATCTACACCAAAGAGCTGATCACCGATTTCGGCGTGAAGAAGATCATCCGTGTGGGTTCTTGCGGCGCGGTGCGTGCAGACGTGAAACTGCGTGACGTGGTGATTGGTATGGGTGCCTGCACCGATTCCAAAGTCAACCGTATGCGCTTCAAGGATCACGACTTCGCCGCGATTGCGGACTTCGACATGGTGCGTAATGCGGTTGATGCCGCAAAAGCGCTGGGCGTTGATGCGCGCGTGGGTAACATCTTCTCCGCCGATCTGTTCTATACGCCAGATCCGCAGATGTTCGACGTGATGGAGAAGTACGGCATTCTCGGCGTGGAGATGGAAGCAGCGGGTATTTACGGCGTGGCAGCAGAGTTTGGTGCCAAAGCGCTGACCATCTGTACCGTGTCGGATCATATCCGCACCCACGAGCAGACCACCGCGGCTGAGCGTCAGACCACCTTCAACGATATGATTAAGATCGCGCTGGAATCTGTGCTGCTGGGCGATTAATCACTGCGTTAAACCAGGTCGGCATAAATGCCGACCCTACATTCGTCGTAGGGGCGCCATTAATGGCGACCTGGCTTCCCACCGTAAACATCTGACACACTTTTACCCAGGCTTGTGCATCTTCGTGCTGGCTCTAAAGCAATCTCTGCTTATCATTAGCGTGATAACAAAGAGACTAAGCCCACCTGATGAATTTCCGTAATTTCGAAGCAGAAGAAAAGCTGTTTGCCCGCCGTGCGATTGTCGCTTTTGCCCTGGTTGTCATCTGCTTTACCATTTTAGGCATCAACCTGTATCGCCTGCAGGTCGATCAGCACAGCTATTACCAGACGCGTTCCAACGAGAACGACATCAAAATGATCCCCATCGCGCCCACGCGCGGTCTGATCTTTGATCGCAACGGCATTCCGCTGGTGCGCAACGTCAGCTGGTACGACATTCACATCACGCCGTACAAAATCGACAACATGCAGGAGACGCTGAAAGAGTTGACGCCGATTGTCGATCTCACGCCGGAAGAGATTGAAACCTTCGAGCACGAGCTCAAACAGAACAGCCGCTACAAGCCGGTCGAACTGAAAGCGGAACTGACTGACGAAGAAGTGGCGCGCTTCGCCGTCAATCAATTCCGCTTTACCGGCGTCACCGTTGATACCTATCAGGACCGCGAATATCCGTACGGCGCCGACCTGGCGCACGTGCTCGGCTACGTTTCTAAAATCAACGATAACGACTACAAACGGCTGAATGCAGAAGGCGTTGGCGAGAACTACGCGGCGGACCACAACATCGGTAAGCAGGGCATTGAAGGCTATTACGAATCGCTGCTGCATGGCAAAACCGGCTATCAGGAAGTGGAAGTGGATAACCACGGCCGCATCGTGCGCGTGCTGAAAGAGGTGCCGCCGGTGGCTGGTCAGAACATCACGCTAACGCTCGATCTGCATCTGCAACAATACGTCGAGAGCCAGCTGGCCGGACAACGTGCGGCGGCGCTGATTGAAGATCCGCACGACGGCAGCGTGCTGGCGATGGTTTCCGCGCCGAGCTACGATCCCAACCCGTTCGTCAAAGGCATCAGCTACAAAGCCTATAAAACCCTGCTGCAGAATAAAGACCTGCCGCTGATCAACCGCGTCACCCAAGGCTTGTATCCACCGGCGTCCACGGTAAAACCCTATATGGCGATGTCGGCGCTGCTGACCAAAGTCATTACGCCGAGCTTTACGATATTTGGTGCGCCCACCTGGACGCTGCCGGGCACCGATCGTAAATATCGCGACTGGAAAAAAACCGGTCACGGCATGCTGGACGTGACGAAAGCCATTGAAGAGTCGGCGGATAGCTTCTTCTATCAGGTGGCGTTCATGATGGGCATCGATCGCATCCACAGCATGTTGAGCCAGTTTGGCTACGGCAAATCCACCGGCATCGATCTCAACGAAGAGTACGCCGGATTATTGCCAAGCCGTGAATGGAAGCAAAAAGTGCACAAAAAGATGTGGTATCAGGGCGATACCGTTTCGGTTGGGATTGGGCAAGGTTATTGGGTGGCGACACCGATTCAGATGGTGAAAGCGCTGGTAGCGCTGTTGAATAATGGCCGCGTCATCAATCCGCATCTGCTGGAGAAATCGCAGCGCGGCACGGTGGTGCAGCCGTATCAGGCAAAATTGTCGCAGCCGCAGATTGGCGATGCCAAATCCCCGTACTGGTCGCTGGTGCGCCACGCCATGTTCGGCATGGCGAATGCGCCAAACGGCACCGGCTACAAATACTTCCACACCGCGCCGTACGGCATTGCGGCGAAATCGGGAACTTCGCAGGTGTTCAGCCTGAAAAAGAATCAGATCTATAACGCCAAAATGACGCCAATGCGCCTGCGTGACCACATCTTCTACACCGCGTTTGCGCCGTTTAACGATCCCAAAGTGGCGGTGGCATTGATTCTGGAAAATGGCGGCAACGAAGGCGTCACGGCGGCGCCGCTGATGCGCAATATTCTTGACCACATCTTTGTGCCGGAAGCCACACCGCCGCCGGTAGCAACGGTCGCGCAGTAATCAGCGGAAGAACACCCGATTACGGCCGTGATTTTTGGCGTCGTACAGCGCCACATCGGCATTGTTATACAGCGTCTCAAAATCGGAACCCGGCTTGCCATAGCTGACGCCAAGGCTGGCGGTCACCAGTTGGCCGGGCAACACCGCCAGCGGTGAAGCATTCAGCGAGGCGTGAATCGCGCCCGCCACAATCACCGCATCGGATAAGCGATAGTGCGGCAGCAGCACGGTAAACTCTTCGCCGCCAATGCGCCCAATGCTGGCTTCTTCCGGGCAGTGCGCCTGAATGCGCGACACCAGTGCGCAAATCACCTTATCGCCCATCGGATGACCGAACTCGTCGTTAATACGTTTGAAGTGGTCGATATCCAGAATGATCAGCGCCGCTGCGCCGTTACTCAATGTTTGCGTAATGCGCTGAATAATCGCCCCACGATTCCACACCGCCGTTAACGGATCGTGGCTGGCCTTGTACTCCAGCTCCTGCGCCAGCTGATGCAGCTGTTCGTTGACGCGGTTGAGCTCACGCTCGGCGCGGTCGCTGCGCGAGATCATGCGATAGGTTTCACGCATCAGGCGCTGGTAATGGCGATTCACCATCAGCAGCGCATCGCGATAATCCTCAGCGCTGAGCGTGGTTTGAGCCGCCACATCCTGCGAGCGATTAAGCACATCGCTCTCTTCGCGGAACAGCTCGTTGAGGTCCATCACGATGCCATTTCCGCCTGCAGATTCACCTGCAGATCGGTGAAGTCCAGCGCCAGCTCCTGACCAAACTCTTCTGAGACATCATCTTCGGCGTCGAAGAACCAGTTGAGCGCCACGGTTTGCCCGCTCTGCGCACGCTGGTTGAACAGATCAAACAGGCTGAACAGCATTTTAGTGCTGGAGCTGTTGAAGTAGCGCAGCGCGATATTCACTTCAACGTCGCCGCCCGGCTGCGGCTGCCAGTTCTCTAAGGCGTCGAGCAGCGGACGGTAAAACGCCGCCGCGTTCTCCGGCCAGGATTCACCGCGCAGGGCAAACTGTCCGGCGGCAAAATCAAAACTCACTTCGGGCGTGCTCTCTGTGGCAGCAATAACAAGGTTTTGCATCAATCGATCAATCCTGGTGAATGGTGGCTTTCAGCCAAAACGTGGCGTAACCGTTGGAGGCCAACGGACGCAGTTCATACTCCAGCGGTTCGCTGACGTCGCGCGCCAGCGTTAATAATCCAATGTTGGCCCCTTTGCTGGTGGCGGGGCTCTCGGCGCGCAATCCCACGCGATACGCCTGTTTGATCTCTTCGTTGCTCATGGTGCGCAGCAGGTCGAGCCAGTAGCGCAGCTGCTCGCAGGCGACTTCATCCACCTGATTGCTGCTCTCCAGCACGTAGTTGTCGCCTTCAACGTGCAGCGTCACCGTGCCGAAGCGGAAATCCTGCTCGGCGTGGCTGGTGCTGCGGCTGTCTTGTGAATAGCGCAGGATGTTTTGCACGATCTCGACAAAGCTGGAGAACAAGCGACGCCGCACTTTGACCGGCGCCTGCTGATTTTCAAGAAACACTTTGATCACTTCGCCCATCGCGGTGATGTTCTGCGGCGAAAAGAGGCCGGTGTAGTGCAGCGCCACGCTGTCGGGCGGGACGCGGCTGAGGTTCGAAGCTGGTGTCATAACGTGACTCTAATAGCGGAAGCCAAACCAGGTGACGTCATCGCGTCGCGGCTGGTTGCCTTGCCAACGAAGAAATTCCTGCTCGAATGCCGTGGAAAGCGCCGGCATCGGCAGCGTTTGATAGTGATTCAGCAGCGTCTGAATGCGCTTTTTGCCAAACATAATGTGACGTTCACCGCCGGGCTGATCGGTGACGCCATCGGTCATCACCAGCAGCATGTCGCCGGGATTGAGCGTGCGTTGCTGCTGCGGCCAGACGTAATCCTGCGGCGTATCGGTATAGCCAACACCAACGCGGTCGGCCTTCAGCGATTCCGCCTCGCCGCCAGCGCTATGCAGCAGCGCGTGCATGCGCGCGCTCGACCATGAAAGCTGATGATTTTCGCTATCCAGACGCAGCGCGATGGCATCGCAGCCGTCGTTCGACAGCGAGGTTTGCTGTGAAGCGTTGAGCTGGCCAAGGGTTTGCTTGATATGGCGATTGAGCGATTGCAGCACGTCGGACGGCGCGCGTCGATTCTGCTGCAGCGCATTTTCCAGCGCCGATTGCAGGATCACCGTCATAAACGCGCCGGGAATGCCGTGGCCGGTGCAGTCGGCAATCAGCGCCAGCCAACCGTGTTGATCCTGATGAAAAGCGTAATAGTCGCCGCCGACGCCATCGCGCGGCTGCCAGTGCAGGCACCAATCGCTGAGCTGCTGCGCCATCTGCTGCCTGGACCGATCGAGCATCGCGTCCTGAATCACGCGCGCGTAATCGATGCTCTGCAAAATTTGCTGATGCTGTTGATGCTGCAAATCCGATACGGTGCGGATCAGGTCGATGCCCAGCCCAATGCCGATGTAGCGGCCTTGTTCGGTAAGGATAAAGCCGTCGGTGACCGACTTATCGCCGGTCGCCACCACTTGTTGCGCTACCTGATCGAGTTCGGTATCGGCATCGATCACCAGCGGCTCTTTATCCATAAAGGCGATGCAGCTTTTACGATCGTAGAGTTCGCGGAAAAACGGGCGCGACATTTGCGACAGGAAGATATGGCGGTTGATCATGCCAAACGGCGTACCGTTTTCGATCACCGGCAAACCAATCAGATCTTTGTGCTCGGTAAACAACGCCATCACCGCCGTGTTGTCCATCGCGGGACTGACAAACGGCACGGCAATGCACAGCGAACGCGCACGAGAACGACTCGACAAGGAGGCAAGGCCTGCGCGTAAATCAGGCAGCTGCATAGAAGAATCTGACGTTGATTAGGAATTATCTTAGATTACTGCGCGGCTGTGACACTTTTATGATCCGTAGGGTCGCCATTCATGGCGACCTGCCAACAAATCACTCTTCCTTCAACGCCGCCGTAACGTGCCCAATTGCACGCACCACTTCGCTGGAGCTGCCGCGAATATCCGCCATCATGCCGCCAGCCTCTTTCGCCAGCACCACGCCTTGATCGGCACGTTTCAGATTCGATGCAATACCTTTCAGCGCTTTCTCCGCCAGCGTATGGTTCTGCTGCACCCTGTTCTCAATCTCGGTGGTGGCGCGGTTGATGTTGGCCGCCAGCGTGCGGACTTCATTGGCGACCACGGCAAAACTGCGACCATGTTGACCGGCGCGCGCCGCTTCCACCGCCGCGTTCAGCGCCAGCAGGTTGGTTTGATCGGCAATACGACGGATGCTCTCGACAATCGCGCCGATGCGGTCTGAAGATTCGCTCAGATCGTTGATAT
>NZ_DAMBSA010000283.1:0-6436 GCF_032054795.1 Pantoea sp. CTOTU49201 | reverse complement strand
GATAAAAATCACGGTGATCACCAGCGTAATCGCCAGGCCACGTTTGACGCCGCGCCGCATCAGCATTGTGACCAGCGGATTGAGTACGATTGCCAGGAAGCTGGCCAGTAAGAAGGGCACCAGAATGTCCGAGGCGGCGCGAATGCCCGCCAGAATAATCACCAGCATCGCCAGTTTTACCAGGATGTTCTGGCCAATTTTTTCCTGAAGCAGGTTATTCATTCTCTCTCCTGAGACAAAATTTCTCAGGAGAGTGTAGCTGATGAAAATTAACCTTATGTTTTTTAAGATAAAGAGAAGTTTTTACAACACGCACCATCCGTAGCTACCGCCATGAACTTCAAGCGGTGACTGTGTAATTTTCACACCTCGGCTTACCGTGCCGACATCAATACAGTTAAACAACGAGTAAGGTAAGGCGCTAACTATTTTATTAAGCGATCATTCGTTCATTCCAACCATCTTTAAACTGAATATTCCCATCGACGTATTTCCACATAATTGTTTCATAACGAATCTCGACATTTTCCATATGTGTACTTGCTATGCCTGCTGGTACGAGTGATGGAGTAATGCTGGTTATTTTTACGTTTTCAAGAACAATGTTAAAGTATTCATTTTCAATTCCTGCTTCATTAATCCTATAAATTTTTATTGTGGCTGATTTAAGTGTTCTGCCCTGACACAAAGCGCGAAATAATAATGGCGTTGTCTGGTCAAATTCTTTCTGGAAAACTATTGGGGCATGGATTCTTGCTGTAGTTAACTTCCCGGTATGTCTATCGGTTGGAACCGAGATGTTATGCGTTAGAGTGCGCATTTCAATTGAGCCAAGTCGTGTAGGCATCAGGCATCCACCAACGATAGGGGATCCGTTTTCATCTGTTAGCCATAAATGAGCTGGAGTTGAAATAGTTAAGTTCCTTTTAATTTTAACGAGGGCGGTTAAACCAGATAACAAATGCAAAGGTAATTATTATAAAAACACCGGTTGACTGAAGTGCGTAGGGGCGAAAGTACGTTACTGAAAAAACACCGAAAATAATAATTAAAACAAGCGGAATGTAGCCCCAAAAAAAGTATGATGCCTGAGCCTTTAACCATTGCTTTAGAAAATTTCGCATGCCTACTTCACCATATTAATTATTGCTTCGGTAATGTCACTATCAAATGCTTGAGCTTTCATAAAAGTAGGCTCGACGAGGAAATACATCATTTCGAGTCTCTGCATGTGCAGGGCATGATAATACATCGGCGCTTGCAGCCTGAGTCGTTCAGCACTTTCAGCAGCTTGCTGTACGATGCCGTATAGCCCTAGCCCGGTAACAGTTAGTGCGGCAGTCTTTCCTGTCCAGGCGGCAATAGATGAGTTAAAGCCTATGCCAAGGCAAACAGTTGTTGTTATTCGGATGACAAAAGCCTGATTGTTTAGTGTACTAGCGGAGATGATCACGCCTGCTTTTAATAAACCGGAATTGATTGCTTAAAGTTGTTCGCGTGTTTTGAATCTGAAAATTTCTTCAAAATAGATGTGAACCAGTCTGTAGATAATGTCACGTCTTTTGACGACTTCGGCAATGCCGTCCAGGAAGCGCAAGTCTTCTTCTTTTAGCTTTGCACACACATCTTGATAGTTATCGGTGAAGCAAGATGTGTAATACACCAAGCGTGTTGCTCCGTCGCCAATTTTACTGGCTTGTTGAAGAGCCTGGTCTTTTACACCTATAAGCGCTTTTTCAAGCTGTGACGCCATCAACTCATCGGCTTTAATGCCCTTGAGTATCAAATCACTGTGATACATGCTGTTTCCTTACGGTAAGAAATCATCCCTAAGTGAAACTACAATTTACCCATTTAAAATGTAAGGTCAATGCGACATGGACATGGGTTATAAAATATGTTGATAAGAGGACAGCTAAACCTACAGCCACGGCTTAAATAATGTTAATTACCAAGGTCATATTTATGCGTGATGAATCACACCGCTACGGTATATATGACTATTTCTCATGACGCCGCATCAACGCCGTCGCAGCCAACATCAAACTCAAACTGGCGAGCAGCGTCAGCGTAGCCATCGCCATACCTTGTCCCACCGAACCTTGTTCAAACTGACGCCAGATAAAGATCGCCACGGTTTGCGTGCCCGCCGGTGCCAGCAGCAGCGAGGTCACCAGCTCGCGTGATGCCACGGCAAACACCATCATCATCGCCGCCAGCAAGCTGGGCGCCACCAGCGGCAGCACAACCAGCCGCAGCGCCTGCAAACGTGATGCGCCGTGCACCCGTGCCGCCGGTTCCAGCGTTGGGGCCAGCTGACGCAGCGCGCTACTGACATAGCGCACCGGCCATGGCAGCAGCAAACAGCTGTACGACAACAGCAGAATAAACATGGTGTTATAGGGCGAAACCGGCCAGAACCCGCGATTCCAGAGCAGAATCAAACCCACGCCAACTACCACGCCGGGCATCGCCGCAGGCAGCAGCGCCAGGCCATCCATCATCGCCAGCAAGCGCGTTTTTCCTTCCGACACGCGCCAGGCAATGAGAAAACCCAACGCGCCGGTCAGCAGCGCCGCGCCAAGCGCCAGGCCGATGCTGGTGGAGAAGGCCGCCAGCGCATCCCCTTGCTGGCTGAACAGCGCGCCGAAGTGGCGTAGCGTCAAATTACTGAGATGCAATCCACCGGAGAGCGTATTCAGTAAGCCGCTCAGGGTCATCGCGCCGAGCGGCAGCACCACCGCGAGCAGTACGGTGAGAGCAAATGGCAGTAGCATCAGCGTTTGTAAACGGCCGGCATGTGCCAGTTCCTGAGTAACAGGTTTACCGCCAACCGCCGTGACATCGCTGCTGCCGGTCAGTTTGCGCTGCAGCAGCCACGCGGTAAGCGCCACCAGACTTAACATCAGCGACAGCGATGCCGCGCCGGGCAGATCGATCGGCCAGTCGGCGAGTTTGGTTTCAATGCCAACGGTCATCAGCGTCAGCTTCGCCTGCGCACCCAGCGCTGCAGGCACGCCGTACTCCTCAATCGCCAGCGTAAACGCCAGCAGCACGCCACCCGCCAACGCCGGTAAGGTCAGCGGCAAGGTGATGTGCCAGAAGCCGCGCCACGCCGATGCGCCGTGCACGCGCGCTACCCAGGCAAGGCGTTGTCCGCTCGCCAGCAGCGAACGCGACACCGCAAAATAGACCACCGGGAAGATGTTCAGCGTCATCACCCCAATCATGCCGCTGCTGCTAAATAGCAGGCTGTCGAAGTTGATGCCGGTAAGTTGTTCGATATAACCGTTGCGTTGCAGCGCCAGCGTCCATGACAGCGCCACAATATAGGGCGGCGTCAGAAACGGGATCAGAAACAGCAGATCCCACAACGCCGCGCCTGGCAGGCGGAACAGGCCGCGCAGTGCGCCGAGCGGTAAGCCCAGCAGCAAACTGCACAGCGCCACACCGCCACCGATTTTTAGCGTGCCCAGCCACATTGATGCCAGCTGCGGATCGTCCAGCAGCGCCGGGAAAGCGCTAAAAGCGCCGCGCCAGCTGCCTTCGCCGAAGTGTGGAAACAGCGCTTGCAGCACAATAAACAGCAGCGGCAGCGCTACCAGCAGCAATAACGCCAGCAGAATCAAGCCATTCAGGGCACGCGACATCGCTTACTGTCCGAACAGGGCGCCAAAGCGCTTCAGCACCGCCGAGCGCTCGCTGCTGCCGTCCTGATTAGATGGCAACAACTTAATCTCGGTGAACAGCGGACGTTGCGCTTTGATATCGGTACGCGCTGGCATCAGCCAGGCTTTCGCTACTTGCTCCTGACCTTCATCCGACAGCACGTAATCGACGAATTTCTTCGCATCGTCGGCGTGCTGGCTGCTTTTCAGGATCATCATCGGACGCGGCGCGACCACGGTGCCGTTTTCCGGGAAGATCACCTTCACGCTTTCGCCCTGCGCGATGTTGTTATAGGTGACGTAGTCGACCGCGCCAAACACCGCCGCTTTCGCGCCTTGCAGCACCGGCGTCACCGCCTGCGCGTTCGGGCCGCTCATCACCATACCGTTGGCTTTCAGCTGGTCAAACAGCTGCCACGCTTTTTCGCCTTCGCTGTTTTGCAGGCCAATCAGCAGATCGAGTGACGCGCCAGACAGCGCCGGATCCGGCGTGGTGACTTTGTCTTTAAAGGCGGGCGCGGTGAGATCCTGCCAGGTTTTCGGCTCTGGCGTGTTGCTTTGTGTATTCCACACGATGCCAAGCGCAGAAATACCCTGCGCGACATAGTTGGCGGTTTTGAACTGATCCGGCACCTTCGCTGCATTAGCACTTTCGAAAGGTTGCAGCCAGCCGCGTTGTTGCAGATCTTCGGCGGTATCCCACGAAGCCGAGATCAACACATCGGCCTGCGGATTGGCCTGTTCCGCTTCGAGACGCGCCATCACTTTGCCGGTGGTGGCCTGGAAAATATTCACTTTGATGCCGGTCTGTTTTTCAAATCCGGCGGCAAGACTTTTCGACAGCGAACCCGGACCGGCGGTGTACACCGTCAGCGCTTGGGCGTCGTTGATCATGATGGCGGAAGTCAAAATCATCGCGCTGATGGCTCCTGTTTTAACTGACTTGAGAGATGGCATTGCGGTCCCCTGAGAGGTGAGTAACGGAAACAATCTGGCCCTGCGCCAGGTGAATGATGCGGTCGGCCAGCGTGTTGGCTTCCTCGCGATCGTGCGTAACGTAAACAGCGGTGATACCCGCCGCGCGCAGCAAATCCGCCATGGTGTGAACCAGGGTTTCACGCAGGTCGCGGTCGAGGTTGGAGAGCGGTTCGTCGAACAGCAGAATGGCCGGTTTTGCCACCAGCGCCCGCGCTAGCGCCACGCGCTGCTGCTGGCCGCCGGAGAGCAACGCTGGTTTGCGATCGCCAAAATCAGCGAGGCCAACCTGAGCCAGTGCGGCATCAGCCTGTTGTCGCGCGGCGGCTTTTTTCATGCCGCGCATGCGCAGCGGAAAGGCGACGTTTTGTGCCACTGACATGTGCGGCCACAGCGCGTAATCCTGGAACACCATGCCGAGGTTACGCTTCTCCGGCGCATCGCAGTGGCGCGGCGAGGCCACGCAGCGTTCGCCAATCCACAGTTCACCTGCGCTTGGCTGCAGCAAACCTGCCAGCAGTTTCAAAAGCGTGCTTTTGCCACAGCCGCTCGGACCGAGCAGCGCCAGGATTTCGCCTGCGGGAATGGTCAGGGAGAGATCGTGCAGAATAGTCAGATTACCCACCGACCATCTGAGATTTTTCAATTCAATAGGCAGCGCGGCATGCGTCATCGGCCACCTCCCGCGAAGGAGTTAGCGTTGCGCACGCGCGCCTGAGAAATCAGGGGCGTCATCAGATTGTTATCCTCTTTGGGATTTGATTGAGGGCGAGTCTACGAGCGCGATATGACGAAATGATGACCGTAAAACTGGGCATTTCACTGATGCGGATAAAACCAAAAGGCGTATAGTTATCCTCTTGTTATGAAAATTCCGTCACCCACGAGCGCAATCACTCATGCCTGACCTGCCTGCCGCCGCACCTGAACACGGCCGTTTTCGCCTCAATTTACTGATCCTTTCCATCGTGAAGTTCAACTTTGCCAGCTATCTCACCATCGGCTTGCCGCTGGCGGTGCTGCCCGGCTTTGTCCATGACGGGCTGGGCTATAACGCCTTCTGGGCCGGATTGGTGATCAGCCTGCAATACATCGCCACGCTGCTCAGCCGCCCGCACGCCGGACGCTATGCCGATCTGTGGGGGCCGAAAAAAGTGGTGGTGCTGGGGTTGGTGGGCTGTTTGCTCAGCGGCATCTGTATTCTGCTCTCGGCGCTCAGCGACGGGCAGGGCGTGCTGAGTCTGGTGCTGCTGTGTCTGGGGCGCGTGATTCTCGGCGTGGGGCAAAGCTTCTCCGGCACCGGCACCTCGCTGTGGGGCGTGGCGCGCGTCGGTTCGCTGCATATTGGCCGGGTGATTTCGTGGAACGGCATTGTCACCTACGGCGCGATGGCGATCGGTGCGCCGCTTGGCGTGGTGATTTTCCGCAGCGGCGGCTTGCTGCTGCTCTCCGGCATCATCATCGCTATTTGCGTGCTGGCGATAGCGCTGGCGCTGCCGCGTGCGCCGGTGAAAGGCAGCAAAGCCAAGCCGCTGCCGTTCCGTGACGTGCTGAGCAAGGTGTACGGTTTTGGCTTGATTCTGGCGATGGGTTCCGCTGGATTTGGCGTAATCGCCACCTTCATCACGCTGTTTTATCAGGATAAAGGTTGGGATGGCGCCGCCTTCGCGTTGACCATGTTCAGCGCCGCGTTCGTCGGCACGCGTCTGCTGTTTCCGAATGCCATCAACAAGCTCGGTGGTTTGCGCGTGGCGAGTATCTGCTTTGCGGTAGAAGCGATGGGCCTGTTTCTG
>NZ_DAMBSA010000282.1:0-6446 GCF_032054795.1 Pantoea sp. CTOTU49201 | reverse complement strand
GAGCGTGGCGAGGAAATAGCGCCCGCTGCGGCGGCCTAAATGGTAATCCTGATTCAGCGATGACAAGCGGCTGCCGAGCGCCATGCTCGCCAGCGGTTTCGGCGGACAGATTTCGATAATGCGCAGGTTATCCGGCGGCTGCTCGATGAACTGCTGAATCTCGCGATAGCTCTCTTCATGCTGATGCAGGATGTTGATCATCGGCTGCAAGGCGCTGTCAGACAAAAAGCGCTCCATGCGTTTAAACCACTTCGGCGTGTATGACACCTGCGACGGCACGGTGCGGATCACAACAATGGTATCCGCGCCACGGCGTGCGGCTTCGCGTACCGGAATTGCATCGCTGATGCCGCCATCCAGATAACTTACGCCATCCATTTGCACGCCGCTGCGGTAAAAGCCGGGAATCGCGCTGGACGCTTTCAGGATGTCATGCCAGTTGCTGCTGATCGGATTGAAGTACTCGGCGCGGTAATCGTCGCTGCGGCAGGCGCACATATAAAACTCGCTGCCTTTGGCAAACAGCCCTTCGGCGGTGTTGAGCGCCAGCGGAAATTCCTGTTTGGTGATATCGATCAGCCAATCGAGATCGATAAGATGCCCGCCGCGCACGAATCGTAGCGGATCGAAGAATAATTTGCTGGTGGTGTAACGCGAGATCACGCGTCGCGCGTAGCCAGGCTGGCCACAGACAAACGCCGACAGGTTTTGTGCCCCGGCCGAGGTGCCAAGTAACAGTTGAAAGGGATTGAAGCCTGCGCGTTGAAACTCATCCAGCACGCCTGCGGTAAAGATGCCGCGCTGGCCGCCGCCTTCGCACACCAAGGCGATTTTACTGGATTTGAAAGGGGTTAAAGCTAGCGGTTCAAGTGAACCTAACGTCAACGGAATACGTGTTCCCAATGGATGTCCCTCAGTGTTGCTTGCTCTGAGGGAGTCGCCGAAGCAGCATCCCGGAGAACCAGTCATTGTCGTTCCCTGACCAATTGCTTCTGCAATCGTTGCGGCTTCATAGTATGCCGCAAATGACCGGTCTCCGCTTTAGGTGACTCGCGGGTTAGCGTCTATTGAGACGCAAGTAGTCAGGGTCGTTTGCGCCCGGTAAACAGGCTCACGAGGAACAGAATAATACCGACAATGAAGACAATTTTAGCTGCCCATGCTGCCGTACCCGCCAGACCGCCGAAACCTAATGCTGCAGCAATCAGAGCGATGACCAGAAAGATAATACCCCAACGAAACATAAGCCTCTCCTTTACCATTGTGAAAATCGAACTGCTTATTTACACCTTTGTTTTTATTACGAAACGGCACCAACTGGTGCCGAGTCGCTCGCGTTAAGATTTCACCTTCAGGTCATTCTTCACGCTTTTCACGCCTTCAATGGCTTTGGCGATTTTCTCAGCACGATCGGACTGTGCCTGGTTCGCCACTTCCCCTGATAACTGCACCACGCCGTCGGTGGTTTCCACCTTAACGTTGCGTGATGGCACGATGTCATCTGCTAACAGCTTAGCTTTAATTTCGCTGGTGGTTGCGGTATCGCCCGCATAACCTTTCAGAGAAGCATTTTTGCTGTCTTTAACGTGTAGTTTGTCGCTGACGGATTTCACACCTTCGACTTTCTGCACCAGCGCGACGGCTTTTTCAGCCTGATCCTGAGAAGCCACAAAGCCGCTCAGTGTCACCACGCCATCATGCGTTTTGACGGAGATATCCGTGCTTTTAATCGCTTCATCATCCACCAGCGCCGCTTTGGCTTTAGCAGTGATGCCGCTGTCATCCATATAACCATCGACTTTTTTCATAGAGCTATCGATCTTCGCACCCGCGCTGTCGGAGGTTTGCTGTGCTTTCTGCGACAGTGATTCATCTGCGAACGCCGCACCGCTCAGCAGAGCAGAACCGGCCAGGGCAGCAATCAGGGTTTTGGCAATCTTAGTCTTATTCATCGATATCATCCTTCTATCAGTTAACTCATCCGTTATCGCGGATGCGCCAGCAACGAACGGCGTTGCTGAGTTACTGGACGTAATGAAACCCGAAAGGTCTCTTTTCTCGTCCGACAGGATAATAGTAGTAGGGATTACAGCTTTTGCTGGCTCTTGTGGTTGATATATCGCCAAAAAGAGAAAAAAACAGCGGAATTAGGAGGAGTCTGTAACAAATAAAACAGGGCCAGTGAAAATCACAGGCCCTGCTGGCAACGCCGATTAGTGCTCGCGCGTTTTGCGGAATCGCACGTCAGGATAGCGTTCCTGGGTGATGTTGAGATTCACCATGGTCGGCGCGATATACGTGAGGTTATCACCGCCATCGAGCGCCAGGTTCACTTCGTTTTTACGCTGGAAATCGTCGAATTTCTTCGCGTCATCACACTCAACCCAGCGAGCGGTTGAGACGTTAATGGCTTCGTAAATCGCTTCAACGTTGTATTCGCTTTTCAGGCGCGCCACCACCACTTCGAACTGCAGCACACCGACCGCGCCCACAATCAGATCGTTATTATGCACCGGACGGAACACCTGCACCGCGCCCTCTTCCGACAGCTGAACCAGCCCTTTCAGCAGCTGTTTCTGCTTCAGCGGATCGCGCAGGCGAATACGACGGAACAGCTCTGGCGCGAAGTTCGGAATGCCGGTGAACTTCATGTTTTCACCTTGCGTAAAGGTGTCGCCGATCTGAATGGTGCCGTGGTTGTGCAGACCAATGATGTCGCCCGGATAGGCTTCTTCCACGTGCGAGCGGTCACCGGCCATAAAGGTCAGTGCATCGGAAATCACCACGTCTTTACCGGTACGCACCTGACGCAGCTTCATGCCTTTTTCGTACTTGCCGGATACCACACGCATAAAGGCCACGCGGTCGCGGTGTTTCGGGTCCATGTTTGCCTGGATCTTAAACACGAAGCCGCTGAATTTCTCTTCTTTCGCTTCCACCAGACGCGTGTCGGTGTTGCGTGGCATCGGGCGCGGCGCCCAGGAAACCAGGCCATCTAGCATGTGATCAACGCCGAAGTTACCCAGCGCGGTGCCGAAGAACACCGGCGTGAGTTCGCCGCTCAGGAACAGCTCCTGATCGAACTCGTGCGAGGCGCCCTGCACCAGCTCGAGCTCATCGCGCAGCTGCTGTGCCAGATCTTCGCCCACCGCTGCGTCCAAATCGGGATTAGCCAAACCTTTAACGATGCGCACTTCCTGAATGGTGTGGCCTTTACCGGTTTGATACAGGTAGGTTTCGTCGTTGTAGAGGTGATAAACCCCTTTGAAATACTTGCCGCAGCCAATCGGCCAGGTAATGGGCGCGCAGGCGATCTTCAGCTCGCTCTCCACTTCATCCAGCAGCTCCATCGGATCGCGGATGTCACGGTCGAGTTTGTTCATAAAGGTGATGATTGGCGTATCACGCAGGCGCGTCACTTCCATCAGCTTACGAGTACGATCTTCAACACCTTTCGCGGCGTCGATTACCATCAAACAGCAGTCAACCGCCGTCAGCGTACGGTAAGTATCTTCGGAGAAGTCTTCGTGTCCTGGGGTATCCAGCAGGTTCACGAGGCTGTCGCGATACGGGAACTGCATCACCGAGGTGGTGATGGAGATACCGCGTTGTTTCTCCATCTCCATCCAGTCCGATTTCGCGTGCTGGTTGGAGCCGCGGCCTTTGACGGTACCGGCGGTTTGAATCGCCTGTCCGAACAGCAGCACTTTTTCGGTGATTGTGGTTTTACCGGCATCCGGATGCGAGATGATCGCAAAAGTACGGCGGCGCGCCACTTCTTCTAAAAAGGGAGCATTAGACATTGAGTGAATTCTTCTTCAAGGGCAGCACGCGGGCGGCGCGCTGCGAATAAATCGTTTCGGGGTCATTGCGCAGGATAACGCGGCCAATGGCGACGCAGTGGCGTCAGTTCACAGCAAGAGGTGTGCGATCTACATTGGCGGCAGTTCCGATTATCCCGGCAGCATTGAGGCGGCATAGCATACAATATTTCGCCGAGGGGGGAAATCGTCGCATGGTGTTGCCCTTGTAGGGCCGCCATTCATGGCGACCCATTCACATTCAGCCTAAAACCCGCACCACCGCCGCTTTAAAAATCTTCACGCCAATCTCCAGCGAACTCAGCTCAAAGCGCATCTCAGGATGATGCAGGCCCGGCACCAGATTGGTTCCCAATCCCCAGAAACCGGCTTTCACCTGTGGATTTTTCACCGGGTAATAGAAGAAATCTTCGCTGCCCGGCGTGGTTTTAGTATCCAGCAAACCGTCTTCACCCAGCACATCAACAATTGCCGCGCGAATCACCGCCGTGGCTTCTTCATGAATTTCTGCTGCTGGCATCTCTTTCAGCACCACCACGTCAGCCGTAGCACCCAGCGCCGCCACGCTGTGCTGAATCGCCAGCGTCACTTTCTCTTTGAGCACATCCATTGGCGCGTTTTCCTGCGAACGCAAATCCCACACCACGCGCGCCTCATCCGGCACCGAGTTGGTCACGCCCGCGTCGCACAGGAAGCGCGTGGCTTTCACGCTCCAGGTCAAACCCGGCGGCAGATGGATGGCGTTGACGGCCTGCACCGCTTGCACTGCCGCATCCAGCGCGTTAACGCCCAAATGCGGACGCGCCGCATGCGCCGGTGCGCCTTTGATGGTGGCTTCCAGCGTGCTGCAGGCGGAGTAGATCACCGCTGGCGTCGCTTGCCCAACATGGCACTCTTCCAGCGGACGCACATGGAAGCCGAGAATCATCTCCACATCCTCCAGCGCGCCGCCCTCAATCATCGCCAGCGCGCCAGCACCGAGTTCTTCCGCTGGCTGGAACAGCAGCTTCAGCCGCCCTTTCTTGATCGCGCCCTCTTTCAGCAGCTCTTGCGCCGCCGTCAGCACTACTGACGAATGGCCATCGTGGCCGCAGGTGTGACGCGCACACGCCACGCCGTCAATGATATGACCAAGCGCATCCATATCCGCACGCAGCGCCAGCACCGGACCGGGCACGCCGCTGTCGATTTCCGCCACGATTCCAGTGGTGTTATTGATGCCGCGCGTCACCTTAATTCCGGCGCTTTCCAGCTGATCGGCAATATAAGCAGAGGTTTTGAATTCCTGAAAACCCAGCTCGGGAATTTCATGCAGAAAATGGTAATGCTCTAAGACGTTCGACACCGCTAAGCTCCTGACAAGTAAAGGCAAGCCTCAGCATCGCCCGATGTGCAGCTATAATCAATCCAGCGTGAATGAAAATTAGTCAAAAGTGAGAACTCTTCGCATTCAACATGTGGAATAATTCCATTTACAATCAATAAGATAAATTCAACTTTTTTAAGGAAAGTCCTTCACAAAAAAGTATAGATTGATGCATAATTCGCCGTACTTCACCTGACAAATTAAAAAGGACTCAGCCATGTTAACTGCTGAAATGACCTCGCGTTTAAACGACCAACTGAACCTCGAATTCTTCTCTGCCAACCTGTATCTGCAGATGAGCGCCTGGTGCAGCGATAAAGGCTATGAAGGTGCCTCTTCATTCCTGAAAATGCATTCTCGCGAAGAGATGCAGCACATGCAGAAGCTGTTTGATTACGTCAGCGATGCCGGTGCTTTGCCGGTGCTGGGCAGCATTGCTGCACCGGCCATTAGCTGGACGTCACTGAACGACGTGCTGGAAGAAGCGCTGAAGCATGAGCAGCTGATCACCAAAAAAATCAACGAGCTGGTGCACACCGCATTAACTACGCAGGATTACTCGACCTTCAACTTCCTGCAGTGGTACGTTGCCGAGCAGCATGAAGAAGAGAAGCTGTTCAAAACCGTGCTGGATAAACTGGCGATGGTCGGCACCAAAGGCGAAGGCCTGTTCCTGGTGGATAAAGATCTCGGCCACATGTCTGTCGACGGCCACGGCGCATAATAATAAAGATTACACACAGCAAAACAGAGAACGCCCGACATGTCGGGCGTTTTTTTATGCATTTCGTAGGGTCGCCATTTATGGCGACCTACTTGCCTATTCCAACTCCTTCAACCGCAACTCCGATGGCTGCGGACGGCCAAAGAAATATCCCTGGAACAGCGTACAACCCTCTTCTCGCAGCTTGGCAAACTGCTCGCCGTTCTCCACGCCTTCAGCGGTGATCTGAATATCGAGGCTGCGGCTCATGCCGGTTATCGCGCGGATAATCGCCAGCGCCTCGCGGCTATCACCCATATCGTTGATGAACGACTTGTCGATTTTGATCTTGTCGAACGGAAACGAACGCAGATAGCTGAGCGATGAGTAGCCGGTGCCGAAATCATCCAGCGCAATCTGCACGCCAAGGGTTTTCAAACTCTGCAATGTGCGGATATTCCCGAGCGTATCGTCCAGCAGCACCGATTCGGTGATCTCCACTTCCAGCCGATGCGGCGCCAGCCCCGATTCACGCAGCGCGCCTTCCACCACGGAT
>NZ_DAMBSA010000281.1:3507-6449 GCF_032054795.1 Pantoea sp. CTOTU49201 | reverse complement strand
CTGCGCTGCGGTTGCTGCCGCGGGCATTGCTTTCACCGGGCTGCTCGTCCAGACGCATGGTGAGCGCAATACGCTTACGCTGCATATCCACTTCCATCACCTTCACTTTGACGATATCGCCCGCCTTCACCACCTGATGCGGATCTTCGACGAACTTGTCGGAAAGGGAAGAGATGTGCACCAAACCATCCTGATGCACGCCGATATCGACGAAAGCACCGAAGTTGGTGACGTTGGTGACCGCGCCTTCCAGCACCATGCCCGGCAACAGATCGTTAAGCGTTTCCACGCCTTCAGCAAATTGCGCGGTTTTAAACTCAGGACGCGGATCGCGGCCCGGTTTCTCCAGCTCTTTGATGATATCTGTAACCGTTGGCAAGCCGAAGCGCTCATCGGTGAAGTCGCGTGCATTGAGATCGCGCAGACCGCCTGGATTGCCCATCAACTCATTCAGCGCCTGCTCGGTGGCGGCCAGAATGCGCTCGACCAGCGGATAGGCTTCCGGGTGCACGGTTGAGGCATCCAGCGGGTTGTCGCCGTGGTTGATACGCAGGAAGCCCGCGCACTGCTCAAAGGCTTTCGGCCCGAGGCGGCTCACCTTCAGCAGTTGCTGACGGTTCTGGAAGCGGCCATTTTCATCGCGCCAGCTGACAATATTCTGCGCCATCATGCGGGTTAAACCGGCCACGCGAGTGAGCAGCGCCACAGATGCGGTGTTGAGATCGACACCCACGGCGTTCACGCAGTCTTCCACCACCGCATCCAGCTTCTTCGCCAGCTGGCTTTGGCTGACGTCGTGCTGATATTGGCCTACACCGATCGATTTCGGATCGATTTTCACCAGCTCGGCGAGCGGATCCTGCAGGCGACGCGCGATGGAAACCGCGCCACGAATCGACACGTCGAGATCCGGGAACTCCAGCGCCGCCAGCTCAGAGGCCGAATAGACCGATGCACCGGCTTCGCTGACAATTACTTTCTGCGCGTTGATCTGCGGGAACTGCTTCTGCACGTCGAGGAAGAAACGCTCGGTCTCGCGCGAGGCGGTGCCGTTACCAATCGCCACCAGTTCAACCTGATGTTTCGCGCACAGCGCGGCGACGGCGGTGGCCGCTTTCGCCGCCTGACCGGTGTGAGGGTAAATGGTATCGGTCGCGACCAGCTTGCCGGTGGCATCTACCACGGCAACTTTTACGCCGGTACGCAAGCCCGGATCGAGGCCCATGGTGGCGCGCATGCCGGCAGGCGCGGCCATCAGCAGATCGTGCAAGTTACGGGCAAACACGTTGATGGCTTCATCTTCGGCGCGTTCACGAATAGTGCCCATCAATTCGGTTTCGAGGTGCAGCAGCACTTTGATGCGCCAGGTCCAGCTCACCACCGCTTTACGCCAGCTATCCGCCGGTGCGTTATTCAGGCGCAGCTTGAGATGTTCAGCAATCAGCGTTTCGCCATAGCTTTCACGCGGGGCTTCGTCGAACTGCGGATCGGCATTCAGCGACAGCTGCAGCACGCCTTCGTTGCGGCCACGGAACATCGCCAGCGCACGGTGCGACGGTACGCCGCTCAGCGCTTCGTGGTGATCGAAGTAGTCGCGGAATTTCGCGCCTTCTTCCTCTTTACCCTCCACCACGCGCGCTACCACATGCGCGTTCTTCCACAGATATTCACGCACTTTCGCCAGCAGCGTGGCGTCTTCGGCAAAGCGCTCCATCAGGATATAGCGCGCGCCATCCAGCGCAGCGCGCACGTCGGCGACACCTTTGTCGGCATCAACGTAGCTGGCGGCCAGCTGCTCGGGATCCTGCGATGGGTCCTGCCACAGCGTGTCGGCCAGCGGTTCCAGACCGGCTTCAATAGCGATCTGTCCGCGCGTACGACGCTTCTGTTTGTACGGCAGGTAAAGGTCTTCCAGCTCGGTTTTATTCAGCGTGCTGTTGATGGCGGTGGCGAGTTCAGGCGTGAGTTTGCCCTGTTCGTCGATGGATTTCAGAATCGACTGGCGACGATCGTCCAGCTCGCGCAGGTAACTCAGACGGCTCTCCAGCAAACGCAGCTGGGTGTCGTCGAGTCCGCCGGTCACTTCCTTACGATAACGTGCGATAAACGGCACGGTGTTCCCTTCATCAAGTAAGCGAACGGCAGCATCAACCTGGTCGGCGCGTGCCTTCAGCTCACCTGCGATAATCTGGCTCAGTGAATCTTTCATCATCATTAACAATGCTTACACAGGGTTGGAAATAGCGGACAGTTATACGGAATGAGGCCGAAAATTGCCAGCCGGTGGCCCGTGAATCCGTCTTTTTCTGAATGCAGCGCGCGCAATCTTGCTGATGGTCAATCGGTCGCTTATTGTTAGCCTCTTTGCTGCGAAGAACCGCCGTCACCACGAGTTGAAGTCATGAAAACCCAACTGATTACCCGCGAAGGCTATAACAAGCTGCGTGCCGAACACGACCATTTGTGGAACGAAAAGCGTCCGGAAGTCACCAAAATCGTCTCCTGGGCTGCCAGCCTCGGCGATCGTTCGGAAAACGCCGATTACACCTACAACAAGCGTCTGCTGCGCCAGATCGATCGCCGGGTGCGCTATCTGCGCAAATGCCTCGCTGATCTGAAAATTGTTGATTACGCGCCGCAACAGGAGGGCAAAGTGTTTTTCGGTGCCTGGGTGCAAGTGGAGAATGAGCAGGGCGATGTGAAGCGTTTCCGCATTGTTGGTCCGGATGAAATTTATGGCGAGACGATGAAAGAGTACATCTCGATCGATTCGCCGATGGCGCGCGCGCTGATCAAGAAAGAAGTGGATGACGAAGTGGTGGTCAACACGCCGGAAGGACAGAAGTTGTGGTTCGTTAACAGCATTGAATATGTGAAAGAGACGCCGTAGCGGGTGGCGATGACTGGTCAGTTAAGCGTGGAACGGTCGCCATGAATGGCGA
>NZ_DAMBSA010000281.1:0-3497 GCF_032054795.1 Pantoea sp. CTOTU49201 | reverse complement strand
CCTTTATCGCCGCCGCCCATGGTTGCCAGCGCCACGCCGAGCAGTGCGCCGACTGCGCCAACACCGATCGCGTCTGAGTTACCCTTCGCCGTGGTGGATGCCTGCGCCCCAGCCGCTTCGCCCGCGCTGGTGGCCGCCTGAACCTGAGTGAAGCTGGTCAGTACCAGTGCGCCCAGCAGAATTACCGTTTTTTTCATTTTTCTCTCTCCACATGAACTCAATAACAACAGGTACGAATCCAGTGTCGGAGATCGCGGGAATGGAGGAAAGCGGAGATTACTGATTGATTTGTAGGAATTAATTTAACGCTGGCCTTGTTTTTAATCGGCAAGGCATTGTTCCGAAAACAGATGCGCATTCCGGAAGAGAAATGCCCTATTTTATGCTGCCATCACCACAACTCAGGCCTATTCTGCACCATCACCTTAAGCCAAATCGCCCTGAGCGCCTCTCTAGCGGCGGGATTTTTTGTCATGAACCAGTAACAGAAAGAAAACGCGGCAAATTTTCAGATAAGCGCTAAGCGGCTTGAAAGCACAGATAAAAAACGCGAAGCGAAGCGCATTTCAGGGCTAAAAATAAATATAAGCTGCTGTTTAATATGCTTTGTAACAATTTCGGCTAGAATATAAACCATTAATGACTGTCACACTGAGGCCTCTTTTTTTAACAATATTGGCTCAGGCAATGGCGCCTTTGGGAGTTGAACATGCAAGAGAACTACAAAATTCTGGTCGTCGATGATGATATGCGTTTGCGTGCGTTGCTGGAGCGCTATCTCACCGAGCAGGGCTTTCAGGTGCGTAGCGTTGCCAACGCCGAGCAAATGGACCGACTGTTAACCCGCGAATCCTTCCACTTGATGGTGCTTGATTTGATGTTGCCGGGCGAAGATGGTTTGTCTATCTGCCGCCGTTTGCGCAGTCAAAGCAACCCGATGCCGATCATCATGGTCACCGCGAAAGGCGAGGAAGTGGATCGTATCGTCGGTCTGGAAATCGGCGCGGACGACTACATTCCGAAACCGTTTAACCCGCGTGAGTTGCTGGCGCGTATTCGTGCCGTACTGCGTCGTCAGGCCAATGAATTGCCAGGCGCGCCTTCGCAGGAAGAAGCGGTTATCGCGTTCGGTAAGTTCAAGCTGAACCTCGGCACCCGCGAGATGTTCCGTGAAGATGAGCCGATGCCGCTGACCAGCGGTGAGTTTGCCGTGCTGAAAGCGCTGGTGAGCCATCCACGCGAGCCGCTGTCACGCGATAAGCTGATGAACCTGGCACGTGGCCGTGAATACAGCGCCATGGAACGCTCCATCGACGTGCAGATTTCGCGTCTGCGTCGCATGGTGGAAGAAGATCCAGCGCATCCACGTTACATTCAGACCGTTTGGGGTCTTGGCTACGTATTCGTTCCGGACGGCAGCAAAGCATGAGGCGATTGCGCTTCTCACCCCGCAGTTCGTTTGCCCGCACCTTGTTATTGATTGTTACCTTGCTGTTCGTCAGCCTGGTAACAACCTATTTGGTGGTGCTCAATTTCGCCATTCTTCCCAGCTTGCAGCAGTTCAATAAGGTCCTCGCGTACGAAGTACGTATGTTGATGACCGATCGGCTGCAGCTGGAAGATGGAACTCAGTTGGAAGTGCCGCCGGCCTTCCGACGCGAAATTTATCGTGAGCTGGGCATCTCGTTGTATACCAACGCGGCGGCGGAAGAGAGCGGTTTGCGCTGGGCGCAACATTACGAATTCCTCAGTGAGCAGATGGGCCAGCAGCTGGGCGGTCCCACCGATGTCCGTGTCGAGGTGAATAAAAACTCGCCGGTGGTGTGGCTGAAAACCTGGCTGTCGCCAGATATCTGGGTACGCGTGCCGCTCACCGAAATCCATCAGGGCGACTTCTCACCGCTGTTCCGCTACACGCTAGCAATTATGCTGCTGGCGATTGGCGGTGCCTGGCTGTTTATCCGCATCCAGAACCGACCCTTGGTGGATCTGGAGCATGCGGCGTTACAGGTTGGTAAAGGCATTATTCCGCCGCCGCTGCGTGAATACGGCGCGTCGGAAGTGCGTTCGGTGACGCGGGCGTTTAACCAGATGGCGGCCGGTGTGAAGCAGTTGGCCGACGATCGTACCTTGTTGATGGCGGGTGTCAGCCATGACTTGCGTACGCCGCTAACGCGCATTCGTCTCGCTACCGAGATGATGGGCGAGCAGGATGGTTATCTGGCGGAGTCGATCAACAAAGATATCGAAGAGTGCAACGCGATTATCGAGCAGTTCATCGATTATCTGCGCACCGGTCAGGAGATGCAGACCGAACGCGCCGACCTGAACAGCGTGCTGGGCGAAGTGGTGGCAGCAGAGAGCGGCTACGAGCGCGAGATTGAGAATGCGGTGATGACCGAGGATTTGATGCTGGATATCAACCCGCTGTCGATCAAGCGCGCGCTGGCGAATCTGGTGGTCAACGCGGCGCGTTACGGCAACGGATGGATTAAGGTCAGCAGCGGCAAGGAGCTGAACCGCGCATGGTTCCAGGTGGAAGATGATGGTCCGGGCATCAAGCCGGATCAGCTTCAGCATCTGTTCCAACCGTTTGTGCGCGGCGACAGCGCGCGCAGCACCAGCGGCACCGGCCTCGGTTTAGCGATTGTGCAGCGTATTATCGATGCGCATGAAGGTTCGCTGGAGATTGGTGATAGCGATCGCGGCGGATTGCGGATTCGTGCCTGGTTGCCGATTCCGGAAGGTAATAGCAGTACGGCGGTGGTGAGTATTAATCACAGTTCGTGATCATTGGGAATGTTGCGGTTATTGACCAGGTGGGCATAAATGCCCACCTTACAAAATCTGATGGGCACAAATGCCCCATCAGATTTTAACTTACAACTGCGGACCCGCTTGCACCAACGCCTTCCCGGCGTCGTTATCCGTATACTTCTCGAAGTTCGTAATAAAGCGCTGCGCCAGATCCTGCGCGGCTTGCTGCCAGGCCGCTTCTGTCGGCCAGCTGCGGCGCGGATCGAGAATCGCGCTATCCACCTGCGGCAGAACTTTAGGCATCTGCAGGTTGAACACCGGCAAGGTTTCAGTCTCAACCTCATCCAGCTCACCGGCCAGAATCGCGTTGATGATGGCGCGCGTGTCTTTCAACGAAATGCGCTTGCCGCTGCCGTTCCAGCCGGTATTCACCAGATACGCCTGCGCACCTGCCGCTTCCATCCGTTTTACCAGCACGTCGGAATATTGCGTTGGGTGCAGCGTGAGGAACGCCGCGCCGAAACAGGCGGAGAAGGTTGGCGTTGGCTGCGTAACGCCGCGCTCGGTACCGGCCAGTTTGGCGGTAAAGCCAGACAGGAAGTGATATTGCGTCTGTTCCGGCGTTAAGCGAGAAACCGGCGGCAGTACGCCAAAGGCATCGGCGGTAAGGAAAATCACCCGCTTCGCATGGCCCGCTTTCGACACCGGCTGCACGATGTTCTCGATATGCTCGATCGGAT
>NZ_DAMBSA010000280.1:0-6505 GCF_032054795.1 Pantoea sp. CTOTU49201 | reverse complement strand
GGAAGGTGACGATGTCGAGCAGTGGACGCATCAAAAAGGCACCATTACCGTTGCGGGCGTAAAATATGAAGTTTATAGCCACAATGGTGAGAATGCAGAGCTGCTGGTGCAGTCAGATGTTAAAGTTGAAATAATCTGATTTGCTCTGAAGTAACGTAAATTAACGCTGTGTCATTTTCTAATTAATGACACAGCGTTTTTATTTCAATCCCGAATATCACAATTGATGCACGGAATTAACCACGTTATTTAAATCATGCCCCAAACCAACCACGTCAGCGCAAAGCCGCTTAATCCCATAATCGTGGTCAATACCGTCCAGGTCTTCAAACCGTCGGCGACTGACAAGCCCAAGTAGCGCGTCACCACCCAGAAACCGGCGTCATTAACGTGCGACAAGCCTAAACCACCGAAACAGGCTGCAAGCGTCACCAGCACGCGCTGCATATCCGTTACATCGCCCACCGCCTGGCTCAGCAAACCGCTGGTAGTCAGAATCGCGACCGTTGCCGATCCCTGCGACGCACGCAGCGCCAGTGACAAAATAAACGCAGCCGGCACCAGCGGCAGATGCAAAGTTTCCAGCGTCAGCGCCAGCGCTTTGCCCACGCCCGATTCCACCAGCACCTTACCAAACGCTCCGCCTGCACCCGCCACCAGAATCACGCTGGCGGAGCTGGGAATCGCACGTCCGGTGAGATCTTCTAACTTCTCTTTACTCCAGCCGCGACGCACGCCAAGCAGCCACGCCGCCAGTCCCAGCGCAATCAGCAGTGCAATCGCTGGCGTACCAATCACTGTCATCACCGAGCGCAGCGTGCTGCCTTCTGCCAGTGTGGTGTGCGCTACCGTTCCCATCACGATCAACAGAATCGGCACGACAATCAGGCCGGTAATGGTCAGCGCACCCGGCGGTGGCGCGTCGTTTTTCGGCTTGCCTTCCGGCTTCGCCAGCTGCAGTTGCTCCAGCACATCGACGGAAAGGTGATATTGACGCAGGTTCATCGCTTTCGCCACGTAGTAACCCACGATACCGACCGGAATCGAGATCAGGATTCCGAGCATCATCAGCCAGCCCATATCGGTGTGCAGAATACCCGCTGCCGCTGCAGCGCCCGGATGCGTTGGCAGTGCTACGTGCACCGTCAGCATCACGCCCGCCATCGGCAGGCCAAACTTCAGCGGTGATACGCGTGCCACTTTGGTGAAGCCATAAATCAGCGGAATCACGATGATAAAGCCAACTTCGAAGAACACCGGAATACCGAGGATAAACGCCGCCATGGTGAGCGCCGCCACGGTACGCTTGATGCCAAGCGATTTACTGAAGCGTTGCGCCAGCGACTCCGCACCGCCCGACGCTTCAATCACTGCGCCAAGCATCGCCCCCAGCACGATGATAATGGTGATATGCCCCAGCAAGTTCCCCATCCCGCTAAAGATGGTTTCCATGATTTTGTCGGCGGGAATGCCGGTAGCAATCGCCACCAGCAGGCTGACAATCAGCAGCGCCACAAAGGGGTGAACTTTGGTTTTAATCACCAGCAGCAGCAAGATCACGATGCTGGCAGTAGCTATAGCTAACAACAATGCGGTAGACATGGTATCCCTCTGATTTATAGCTATTTATTAGTATGGTTATTTCTGGCATTGACGAATTGAGGTAAGACTTGCCCAACACAGCGTGCAAAGCCGCTGCGTTGGGCGGTAAAACAGGGGTTATTTAGCGTAAGGCGCGAACCAGCCGAGGCCCGCTTCGGTGCGGCCACGCGGGATATATTCACATCCCACCCAGCCGTCGTAACCCACTTCATCCAGCAGGTTGAACAGATAGGAATAGTTGATCTCGCCTTCATCCGGTTCGTGACGATGCGGCGCAGAAGCAATCTGGATATGGCGATAACGACCGGCGTATTCACGAATCAGATGCGTCAGATTTCCGTCCACCAGCTGCGCATGGAACAGATCGAGCTGGGTAAAGACGTTGGGCCGATCGATACGCGCCATCATCGCCAGCGTCTGATACTGACTTGAGTAGAGATAATTCGGCTTGGTGACTGGATTGAGCGCTTCCAGCAGCAGGCGGATGCCATGCGGCGCAAAGCGTTCGGCGGCATAGTGCATGTTACGCACAAAAGTCTCTTCATACGCAGCACGATCGGCACCGTTTGGCACCGTTGCCGCCATTATATGCACCTGCGGCACATTAAGCGCTATCGCGTATTCCAGCGCCCGATCGATATCGGCACGCGCTTCCTGTTCACGGCCCGGAATAGCAGAAACGCCCCACTCGCCCGCCTGCACGTTGCCTGCAGCGGTGTTGAACAGCACCAGTTCCAGCTGATGTTTTTCCAGCTCGGCTTTAATCACCTCGGCAGGAAAGTCATACGGGAACAGGAATTCCACCGCGCGGAAACCGGCGTTGGCGGCGGCGGCAAAGCGTTCGATAAACGGCAGCTCACCGAATTGGGTAGATAAATTGGCTGCAAACTTAGGCATTAGAAATTCCTCAATTCCGCGACTTCGCTATCGGTCAGATAACGAATTGAGCGGTCGCCGAGCGTGAACATCAGACGCGCGGTCTCTTCCAGTTCTTCGGTGTTATTGGCGGCTTCGCGCAGGGATTTACCCACCACAACCGGACCGTGATTGGCCAGCAGGAAGGCGTTATAACGCGAGGCCAGATTGGCCAGATCGTCCGCCAGTCGCTGGTCGCCCGGCTTGTAGTACGGCACCACCGGCACATCACCCACGCGCATCACCACGTAGGGCGTGAACGGACGGATGCAGTTTTCAGTGTCGAGATCGTTCAGGCACGAGAGCGCCGTCAAATAGTGGCTGTGCAGATGCACCACCGCTTTGCACTCGGGATTATTCAGGTAGAGCGCACGGTGAAAAGCCACTTCTTTCGACGGCTTGTCGCCGGAGATCCATTCGCCCTGAATCGTCACTTTCGACAGGCGATCGGCCTGCAACTCGCCGAGGCACGAGCCGGTTGGCGTCGCCAGCAAGTTGCCATCTTCCAGCAGCAGCGACAGGTTGCCTGCCGAACCGGTAGCGTATCCGCGCTGAAAGAAGGACGCGCCGAGCTGTACCATTTCTTCGCGTGCTTGTTGTTCCGTCATGCTGAAAACTCCTGTTGTGCGCGGGCAAAGAACTGTTCGTCGCCAAAGTTGCCGGATTTCAGCGCCAGCGACAGCGGCTGATGGATATCGCGCACCCACGGTACGCCCGGCGAAATCATTGGGCCGATGTGGAATGCGGTGACGCCAAGGCTTTGTGCCACCACGCCCGAGGTTTCACCACCGGCGACGATAAAGCGCTGCCAGCCACGGCTTTTCAGTTGACGCGTTACCGCGGCAAACAGCTGTTCAACCGCTTCACTGCTACGCGCCGCGCCGTATTGCTGTTGAATGGCTTGCAGCTGCTGCGCATCGGCGGTAGCAAACAGCAAGGGTGCCAGATCGGGCTGAAGATTGGCTTCCACCCAATCACAGAGCTCCTGCGCATAGCTATCGACGTTGTCGAGGCAGCGTTCCACCAACACTTCATGCGATGGCGCTTGCTGGCGATACGCCTGCACCTGGCGATTGGTCATCTGCGAGCAGGAGCCCGAGATCACTACTGCGCGATCGCCTTGCGGACGACCGGCTTGCTCAGCATCGCTGTTCTGCTGCTGCGTTGCCCATGCGCGGGCGATACCGATGGCTAAACCTGAACCGCCGGTCACCAGACGCATCTCTTTCAACGCTTCGCCCTGCGTCAGCAGATGCTGCTCGTGCAGCGCGTCCAGCACCACATAGTTGATGCCCTGTGCTTTTAAAACATCCAGCTGCGCACGCACCGCATCGGCACCTTGATCCAGTTGAGCCGCGTTGATCACCGCCGCCTGACCTTTGGCCTGACGCGTCATCAAACGCACCAGATTGCTGTCGGTCATTGGCGTCACCGGATGATGGCGCATGCCCGATTCAGACAGCAGCTGATCGGCGACAAACAGATAACCCTGATACACCGTGCGACCGTTAACCGGCAGCGACGGCGAGATTACCGTTTGCGTTTCGCCTAACGCCGCCAGCAACGCATCCGTAACCGGGCCGATATTGCCCTGCTCGGTGCTGTCGAAGGTGGAGCAATATTTGAAATAGAAATGATCGCAGCCCTGCTGTTGCAGCCACTGCAGCGCCGCTAGCGACTGATCGATCGCCTGCTGCGCTGGGCAAGAGCGTGACTTCAGGCTGATCACAATCGCCTGCGCGCTCAGCTCATCATGACTTTCCGGCACGCCGTTGAACTGAATGGTCGGCAGACCGTTCTGCACCAGAAAACTGGCGATGTCGGTCGCACCGGTAAAATCGTCTGCAATGACGCCTAAACGCATGATTACTTCTCCTTTGCCTGCGGCAGCGTGATGCCGCTGAAGATCTTGATAACCGCGCTGTCATCTTCACGACCGTGACCGGCGTTGCTGGCTTCGGTAAACATGTTGAGCGCGGTAGAAGCCAGCGGCAGCGGGAAGTGCAGCGACTTGGCGGTATCCGCCACCAGATTGAGATCTTTAACGAAGATATCGACTGCTGATTTCGGCGAATAATCGCCATCCACCACGTGACGCATGCGGTTCTCGAACATCCACGAGTTACCGGCGGCGTTGGTCACCACGTCATACATGGTATCGAGCGGAATACCGGCGCGCGCGGCCAGCGCCATCGCTTCAGCGCCCACGGCAATGTGCACGCCCGCCAGCAGCTGATGAATGATTTTTACGGTTGAGCCGAGACCGATCTCGCTGCCCACGCGATAGACTTTCGCCGCCACCGCATCCAGCACCGGTTTCAGCAGGGCAAAAGCTTCGTCGCTACCGGAGGCCATCACGGTCATCTCACCGACCGCCGCTTTGGCTGCGCCGCCGGAGACCGGAGCATCCAGCATCAGCAACTGATGTTGAGCCAGCTGTTGTTCAATCGCCTGCGCATCCTGTGAAGAGATGGTAGAAGAGACCATCACTACAGTGCCGGGCTTGAGCTGCGCTGCCACGCCGTTTTCACCAAACAGAATCGCTTTAACCTGTGCGGCATTCACCACCAGCAGCAGCACCGCATCGAGTTCGGCGGCAAAGCGGGCAGCGGAGGTCTGCGCATCACGCGCACCGGCCTGACGCAGGGTTTCCAGCGCCTGCGGATTGAGATCAACACCCCAGGTATTTAATCCTGCACGGATGCAAGACTGCGCTGCACCCATGCCCATGGAACCTAAACCAATCACGCCGATGTTATTCACGGTTGCTGACATCGCAAACCTCCATTGTTAATTTAAGTGATAATTTGTTCATTGGTGTTAAGTCTGCCGCAGTTAGTGGCGAATAAACGTGCGTGATATCACAAAAATTAACTTCACTGCGTAACGCTTAACAGGGATTCACAGCTAAAGCTAATGGTGTCATACCCCGTCAACACGGGATTTCTGCTTACATATCGGGAAAATAAATTGTGCTGCGAGCTGTGAATCGATGATCTACAATGTGAAAAAATGATAATTCAGGGAGAGCAATGTGATTCCGGTTGAACGTCATCAACAAATTTTAGCGCTGGTTGGCGAACGCGGTGTTGTCAGCATTGCCGAGCTCACTGAGCGCTTGGGCGTGTCGCACATGACAATTCGTCGCGACGTGCAGAAGCTGGAAGAGCAAGGCGCGGTGTTGTCTGTCTCTGGCGGCGTGCGCTCGGCGGATCGCCTGGCGGCGGAGCCGTCACATCTGGCAAAAACCAATATGTATAGCGGCGAGAAGATGGCGATTGGTCAGTATGCCGCGCGTCATATTCCACGCAATAGCTGCATCTATCTCGATGCCGGCACCACCACACTGGCGCTGGCGCGCGAGCTGGTGGAGCGTGACGACTTGCTGGTGGTGACCAATGATTTCGTGATTGCACGCCTGCTGATGGAGAGCAGCGGCTGCAAGCTGATTCACACCGGCGGCACGGTGTGTCGTGAGAACCGTTCGAGCGTCGGTGAAGCGGCCGCCAGAAGTTTGCGCCAGTTGGCGATCGATATCGCGTTTATCTCCGCGTCCTGCTGGGGCCCGCGCGGACTGTATACGCCGGATGAGGATAAAGTGCCGGTGAAGCAGGCGGCGAGCGATGTCAGTAGTAAGCGCGTATTGTTAAGCGACAGTTCCAAGTACAACAAGATTGCGACGCATCTGGCGTTGCCGCTGGAGCGCTTTGATACCTTGATTACGGATGCGGAGTTGAGTAAAGCGGGACGCGAAGCGTTGAGTGCGGGGAGTTGGGAATTGGTGTTGGCGAGCTAGGTTTTACGGCTTTAAACCAGGTCGCCATGAATGGCGACCCTACGATGTAGGGTGCGCATGAATGCGCACCTGGTCATTTAAATCACACTTCTTCGCTGAACTGCGGAACCGGGTTGCGGAAGGTGCGGGTAACAAACGCGAGGTAAATAATACCAATCGCTGCCCACACCAGGCCGAGCACCATTGAGGTCT
>NZ_DAMBSA010000279.1:0-6507 GCF_032054795.1 Pantoea sp. CTOTU49201 | reverse complement strand
GTTGCTGTTATTGAGCACATCACCCAGCAAAGTGGTGCGCACGATGCCCCAATCCGCCACATGACGATAGTTGGCGCCAGCCATCAGCGTCATACGGCGCTTATCCAGCGCTTTCATATCACCCAAATCGTTGTCTTTCGGGTCGTACTCCTGCGGCGATCCCAGCACGGTCAGCGACAGCTGATTCTGCGGGTCTTTCCACAGGTAATAGCCGCCTTGCAGGCTGCGGAACCAGAAGTTTTCACCTTCATAATTAATCACCGGAATCGGCAGATAGCGGTCTTGTCCGCCCCGATAAGGTGACTGCGCGTAAATGACCGAAGCGCCAAGAGATAAGGGTTCTGCATGAGTGCCGAACGCCGCAAAATAACAAGGAACAGCCAGAGCAAGCGCTTTAAGTTTGAATTGGTTCACAATTTAATCAGTCCATTAATATAACAATCACACGCAGAGTCTAACCAAATTTTTGCTATCGGTTAACGTTTAATGAGGCTCTCTAACCAGCACAGGGAAATAATCTGAGTAGCTGCAACGCTCTCGCTGCTTAGGTTGATTGCCTCAGTGCTTATGAGACTTTGTTATTGATATATCGCTGAATAAGGAGAAAAGTGGCTGCAGGTTTTCTGAATGCCTTCTACAGTTAAATGTAAGACGAGACTTTTTTGTACGAGCAGAGTAACCATAAGAATTGTGTACCCCGATTAAAAAACGTCAGGTTGGCATAAGGGTTGCTGTACTCAATAAAGAATATCTTCCGGGAGCTGCTACAAACTTTTATTACGCTCCTTTACCTGTGCTAAAAACGAAAGGACGGGCATCGCTATGAATATATTCGATCACTATCGTCAGCGTTATGAAGCTGCCAAGGACGAAGAGTTCTCATTGCAGGAATTCCTCGCCATCTGTAAACAGGATCGCAGTGCATACGCCAACGCTGCAGAGCGACTATTAATGGCCATCGGTGAGCCGGTGATGGTTGACACTGCGCAAGAGCCACGCCTTTCCCGCATCTTCTCCAACCGCGTCATGGGACGCTACCCAGCCTTCGAAGAGTTTTACGGTATGGAGGAAGCGATTGAGCAAATCGTCTCCTATCTGAAACACGCCGCGCAGGGTTTGGAAGAGAAGAAACAGATCCTTTACTTACTGGGCCCGGTGGGCGGCGGTAAATCCTCGCTGGCGGAGCGCCTGAAAGCGCTGATGCAGCGTGTGCCGATTTATGTGTTGAGCGCCGACGGCGAACGCAGCCCGGTAAACGATCATCCACTCTGCCTGTTTAACCCGCAGGAAGATGCCAATATTCTCGAAAAAGAGTATGGCGTGCCGCGGCGTTATCTCGGAACCATCATGTCGCCTTGGGCAGCAAAACGTCTGCATGAGTTTGGCGGCGATATTACCCGTTTCAAAGTGGTAAAAGTGTGGCCGTCGATTCTGGAACAAGTGGCGATTGCCAAAACTGAACCGGGTGATGAGAACAACCAGGATATCTCTGCGTTGGTCGGTAAAGTCGATATCCGCAAACTGGAAAATCACGCGCAAAACGATCCTGATGCTTACGGCTATTCAGGTGCGCTGTGCCGCGCGAACCAGGGCGTGATGGAATTCGTCGAGATGTTTAAAGCACCGATTAAAGTGCTGCATCCGCTGCTGACCGCCACGCAGGAAGGTAACTACAACGGTACCGAAGGGATCTCTGCCCTGCCGTTCAACGGCATCATTCTGGCGCACTCCAACGAATCAGAATGGGTGACCTTCCGTAACAACAAAAACAATGAGGCGTTCCTTGACCGTGTTTACATCGTCAAAGTGCCTTACTGCTTACGCGTTTCCGAAGAGATCAAAATCTATAACAAACTGTTGGATCACAGTGAGTTGACCACTGCGCCATGCGCACCGGGTACGCTGGAAACGCTGGCCCGCTTCTCCATTCTGTCGCGCTTGAAAGAGCCGGAAAACTCCAGCATCTACTCAAAAATGCGCGTTTATGATGGCGAGAGCCTGAAAGATACCGATCCAAAAGCCAAATCCTGGCAGGAGTATCACGATTACGCAGGTGTTGATGAGGGCATGAACGGCCTTTCTACTCGCTTCGCGTTTAAAATCCTGTCACGCGTGTTCAACTTCGACCATGCCGAAGTGGCGGCCAACCCGGTGCACCTGTTCTACGTACTGGAGCAGCAAATTGAGCGCGAGCAGTTCCCGCAGGATCAAGCCGAGAAGTATCTGGAGCACCTGAAAGGCTACCTGATTCCGAAATACGCCGAGTTTATTGGTAAAGAAATTCAGACCGCCTATCTGGAGTCCTACTCTGAATACGGTCAGAATATCTTCGATCGCTACGTCACCTACGCTGATTTCTGGATCCAGGATCAAGAGTACCGCGATCCTGACACCGGACAGCTGTTTGACCGCGAATCACTGAACGCCGAACTGGAAAAGATCGAGAAACCTGCCGGGATCAGTAACCCGAAAGATTTCCGTAACGAGATTGTCAACTTTGTGCTGCGTGCCCGTGCGCAGAATAGTGGGCGCAATCCGAACTGGACCAGCTACGAAAAACTGCGCACGGTCATCGAGAAGAAAATGTTCTCGAACACCGAAGAGTTGCTGCCAGTGATTTCGTTCAATACCAAAACCTCAACGGACGAGCAGAAAAAACACGATGATTTTGTCGATCGCATGATGGAAAAAGGCTATACCCGCAAGCAAGTTCGCCTGCTGTGCGAGTGGTATCTGCGCGTGCGTAAATCTTCATAATCGTTATCTGTAAGCGTCGCGGTGCTTCGGTGCTGTAACAGGAGGCCGGGTTTTCCCGGCCTAAGCTTGCAATGCAGTTTGGGGGATTTTTATGGCCTATTTTATCGATCGGCGTCTCAACGGTAAGAATAAAAGCGCCGTCAATCGGCAGCGCTTTCTGCGCCGTTATAAGTCGCAAATCAAGCAATCGATCTCCGAGGCCATCAATAAGCGTTCGGTGACCGATGTCGAAAGCGGCGAATCGGTCTCGATTCCAATTGACGATATCAATGAGCCGAGTTTCCATCAGGGCCGTGGCGGCAGTCGCCATCGTGTTCATCCTGGGAACGACCATTTCGTGCAAAACGATCGCATTGAACGTCCGCAAGGTGGCGGCGGCGGTGGTAGCGGCCAGGGCAATGCCAGTCAGGACGGTGAAGGCCAGGATGAGTTCGTCTTCCAAATCTCTAAAGATGAATATCTCGATTTGCTGTTCGAAGATTTGGCGTTGCCGAACCTGCGTAAGAATCAGCATCGTCAGTTAAACGAGTACAAAACCCATCGCGCGGGCTACACCTCAAATGGTACGCCGGCAAACATCAGCGTGGTGCGTTCGCTACAAAACTCATTGGCGCGTCGTACCGCAATGACGGCGGGTAAACGCCGGATGTTAAACGAGCTGGAAGCCACGCTAACCGAAGTGGAAAACAGCGAACCAGCGCAGTTACTGGAAGAGGAGCGTTTACGGAAAGAGATTGCTGAGTTGCGCGCGCGCATCGATCGCGTGCCGTTTATCGATACTTTCGACCTACGCTACAAAAACTTCGAGAAGCGGCCAGAACCCTCCAGCCAGGCCGTGATGTTCTGCCTGATGGACGTATCAGGTTCGATGGATCAAGCCACCAAAGATATGGCGAAGCGTTTCTATATTCTGCTGTATCTGTTCCTGAGTCGTACTTATAAGAACGTCGACGTGGTTTACATTCGCCATCACACTCAGGCGAAGGAGGTCGACGAACAGGAGTTCTTCTACTCGCAGGAAACCGGCGGCACGATTGTCTCCAGTGCATTGAAGTTGATGGATGAAGTGGTTAAAGAGCGTTATGACCCGTCACAGTGGAACATCTATGCGGCGCAAGCGTCGGATGGTGATAACTGGGCCGATGATTCACCGCTCTGCCACGAGATCTTAGCCAAACATATTCTGCCGGTTGTGCGTTATTACAGTTACATCGAAATCACGCGCCGCGCCCACCAAACCCTGTGGCGCGAGTATGAGCATCTGCAGGCGATGTTTGATAACTTCGCAATCCAACATATTCGCGAGCCAGAAGACATCTATCCGGTATTTAGAGAACTTTTCCACAAGCAGGCTGCAGAAGCCTGAGTCTACAAGCCGGTCACTGACCGGCTTTTTCTTTGCAGCAGCCCCGCTCACTTCCCGCCTTTTCTTGTTGTTTTTTCATACAAATTTAGCTGTATATTGGATGCGGCCCCACAGAATGAAAAAATGTGCAATTAAGCGCTGACAAGCTATTGATAAGGCATTATCTTTCCACCTTGTCTGTGTGAATCCCCCGCAGTTTGTCTTTTTTGCCCCGCCGCAGGAGAACGCCGTTGAATACCAGCATGATTTACAGTGTGTTTATTATTGGGTCCGTGCTGGTAGCAGCAAGTATTTTACTCAGTTCCTTTTCCTCGCGCCTTGGCATTCCGATTCTGGTGATCTTCCTCGCGCTCGGCATGTTGGCCGGCATTGATGGCATTGGTGGCATCGCGTTTGATAACTATCCGGTTGCCTATCTGGTCTCAAACCTGGCGTTAGCCATCATCTTGCTTGATGGCGGTATGCGCACCAAAGCGACCTCGCTAAAAGTGGCGCTCGGCCCGGCGCTATCGCTGGCGACCGTTGGCGTAATGATCACCGCAGGTTTAACCGGCGTTGCCGCTGCCTGGTTGTTTAAGCTCGACCTGATGCAGGGCTTCCTGATTGGCGCGATTATCGGTTCCACCGATGCCGCCGCTGTATTTTCACTGCTGGGTGATAAAGGCCTCAACGAACGTGTCAGCTCCACGCTGGAGATAGAATCTGGTAGCAATGACCCGATGGCGGTGTTTCTCACCATCACGCTGATCGATATGATCCAGCAAGGTCAGTCCGGCCTGAGCTGGATGTTCGTGGTGCATCTGGTGCAGCAATTTGGTCTTGGCATCGTATTAGGCCTTGGCGGCGGCTGGGCGCTGCAGCAGTTAATAAACCGCATCAATCTCGCGCAGGGCTTATATCCGCTGCTGGCGGTAAGTGGCGGCATCATCGTGTTTGCGCTGACCACGGTAATGGAAGGGAGCGGCATTCTGGCGGTGTATCTGTGCGGCTTCCTGCTGGGCAATAGCCCGATTCGCAACCGCCACGGTATTTTGCAAACCTTCGACGGCATGGCATGGCTGAGCCAAATCGGCATGTTTATTGTGCTGGGTTTGCTGGTGACACCGTCGGATTTGTGGCACATCGCGGTGCCGGCGATGATTCTGTCGCTGTGGTTGATTCTGGTGGCGCGCCCGCTGTCGATTCTGGTTGGCCTGTTGCCTTTCAAGGGCTTTACTGGACGCGAACGTATCTTTATCAGCTGGGTGGGCTTGCGAGGCGCGGTGCCGATCATCCTCGCCGTGTTCCCGATGATGGCCGGACTGGAAAACGCCAAGCTCTACTTCAACATCGCCTTCTTTGTGGTGCTGGTATCGCTGATGCTGCAAGGTACGTCGCTGGGCTATGCCGCCAAACGCGCCAAAGTGGTGGTGCCGCCAACCGCCTCGCCGATTAGCCGGGTTGGGCTGGATATCCATCCAGAAAATCCGTGGGAGCAATTCATCTACCAGTTGGGCGCAGATAAGTGGTGCGTTGGCGCGGCGCTGCGTGATTTGCAGATGCCACGCGAAACCCGCATCGCCGCCCTGTTCCGTGACAACGTGTTGATGCACCCCAATGGCAACACGCGTCTGAAGGAAGGCGATGTGCTGTGTGTGATTGGCCGGGAACGCGATCTCCCCGCATTGGGTAAAATGTTCAGCCAATCGCCGCCAGTATCGCTGGATCAACGCTTCTTCGGCGACTTTATCCTCGATGCCGAGGCACGTTTGAAAGATGTGGCGCAAATTTACGGGCTGGAGTTGGATGAACAAACCAACGATCAGCAGTCGTTAGGACAGTTGGTGATGAGTTTGCTGGGCAGTACGCCGGTGGTTGGCGATCAGGTGGAATGGAACCAGTTAACCTGGACGGTGGCAGAAAAAGAAGACAACCAAATCGTGAAAATCGGCGTGCGTGTAATGGAAGACAAGGAATAATCCGAGGCCATTATCGCTCGTAAACTGCGTATGAACGACTATGCTCACTATTCAACCCAGTTAATACGGGAGAATGTAATGGGACACGTGGTTAAGATTGGTCGTTATGAGATTGTTGACGCAGAGTTCAATACTGACAATGGCGATACTGTGAGTATTCCCTGCCATACCAATCCCGGCCTGAGTGACCAACTCGACGGCTGGGATGTGGATACCAGTGTACCGGCATGGATTGATGAAGAGGCTGTCGATCTACAAATCGGACACTACGACAAGCAGCAGGATCTTTGGGTACTGAAAAAACCTGCCTGACTGGCTGGCGCCGCCATTGATGAAAATGGCGGTCATTCCGAAAAGTTGTCTTAAAATGAAGCGTTATATCCGCGATTAATTAACTTTTAACGATACTTTTCAAGTAGATAGCCA
>NZ_DAMBSA010000278.1:0-6518 GCF_032054795.1 Pantoea sp. CTOTU49201 | reverse complement strand
CATTTGTAGGGTCGCCATTCAAGGCGACCAGGCTAGAACTACCTTGTTACTTCCCCACAACGTGCGCCGTTTCGCGCGCTTCATCGTTAGCGGCATCAGGCGTAATCACCGGCTCGTAATCGAGTTGCAGCACGCGGCTGGTGTCAGCCAGCACTTTCTCGGTCAATGCGACGTCGCCGTTCAGCTTGCGGCCCCACGATGGGATCACCATGCGGATTTTGGTCTGCCATTCCGGTGAACGCATCTGTTCCGGGAAGGCTTTCGCCATCAGCTCAAGCATAATCGGCGCGGCAGTGGAGGCGCCCGGTGATGCACCCAGCAACGCCGAAATCGAACCATCTTCCGAGGTCACCACTTCGGTACCGAGACGCAGCACGCCGCCTTCAACGGCATCGTTCTTGATGATCTGCACGCGCTGGCCGGCGGTGACTAAACGCCAGTCTTCCTGCTTCGCCTGCGGCACGTAAGCGCGTAACGCTTCCATACGATCGCTGTCGCTTTGCAAAACCTGATCAACCAGATATTTCACCAGGTCGAAACTCTTCAGACCAACCTGCACCATCGGCTTGAGGTTGCTGGTATTCATTGCGCCGAACATGTCCAGCAGCGAACCCTGCTTGAGGAATTTGGTAGAGAAGGTCGCAAACGGCCCAAACAGCAGCACCTGCTTGCCATCCAGCACGCGGGTATCGACGTGCGGCACCGACATCGGCGGTGCGCCGACGCTGGCTTTGCCATAAACCTTCGCCATGTGCTGTTTAACGACGTCAGGATTTTCCGTCACCAGGAATGAACCGCCCACCGGGAAACCGGCATAGCCTTTCACTTCCGGAATGCCGGATTTCTGCAGCAGCGGTAACGCCGCGCCGCCCGCACCGATAAACAGCTGGCGCGTGGTCAGCACGCGATTTTCACCGCTGGCCAGATTATGCAGCGTGACCTGCCAGCGACCGTCGCTCAGGCGTTTGATATCATGCACTTCCTGGCGCAGACGCAGGCGGAAATTGGCTTTCTTTTCTAAAGAAGCAATCAGCTGACGCGTTACTTCACCGAAGTTCACATCGGTGCCCATTTCGGTCCAGGTGGCCGCCACTTTCTGTTTGCTGTCACGGCCGTTCATCACCAGCGGAATCCACTCGGTGATTTGATCGCGGTCTTCAGAGTAATTCATGCCACGGAACAGCGTGCTTTTCTGCAACGCATTGAAACGCTTGCGCAGGAATTCAACGTTATCATCGCCCCAGACGAAACTCATGTGCGGCGTACTGTGGATAAAGCTTTTAGGATTGCGCAGGTTGCCTTTCTGAACGTGATACGCCCAGAACTGGCGCGAAATCTGGAACGATTCGTTAATCGCCACCGCTTTGGCGATGTCGATGCTGCCATCCGCCTTTTGCGGCGTATAGTTGAGCTCCGCCAGCGCGGCGTGTCCGGTTCCGGCGTTGTTCCAGCCATTAGAGGATTCAACGGCCACGTCATCAAGACGTTCAACCATCTCAATCGACCAGTCAGGTTCGAGATCTTGCAGCCATGCGCCCAAAGTCGCACTCATCACGCCTGCGCCAATCAGCAGTACGTCGACGTCTTTTCGTTCCTGAAGGTTTGCACTTTCCATGCCAGCGGCGGCGAGCGCCAGATTTACCGCAGTAGTACTCATGAGGCGACATCTCCTCTCTCTGTTGACCTGAAGCTCAACAGGTTCGCAGGCGAAATAGCCGCGCTTCTTTCGAGCGCGTGGCGCTATCTCTCAAAGGTTAAGACTCAGGTATAAGTCATGGGGACGATAACGGTTAACTGCACGTTATGCATATGCATCCGAATATAACATTCTCGTATCGGAATTAAACGTTTGTTTATTTTTTAAAGGCGGAAATGATTCAGCATAAGAATTAATCAGCTCAACCCCGCGGTCATAAGGGATTTTTATCTCTTAATCAGACGGTTAGAGTAATGCAGTTGTTACGCTATTGTGAGTGCCTTTGGTGGGATTGAAAACGGTGAGTGAGGTGCGTCACATTTTAATGTGTTGAAAATTATGGTTTTTAACTAAATTGATTATTTATGCGGATTTTATGTTGCGCGATATTTCGCCATATCGTGTAAAAGTAATGTTACATTTTTGTGGTGATGAATTTCAGCTTGGACGCGGATGCCCGCCAGAAGAAAAATGCATCACCTTGCCGGAAAAATGATCAGCGCGATCGGCGGCGCCAGAGGAAGCGAATCACGAAAAACTCAATCGCGCCCAGTAATAAAAACCACAAACTAAAGACGATGGTATACAGCTGATTAACATCCATCAGATGCAGGCTTTCCTGTAGCTGTTTTGCCAGCTCAATACCAAATGAAGGCGCGGGCAGCAGCAGGGCAGAAAGAAAGCCCAGCAGCAGAATGCCGCCTGGGATGATCAGCGTTTCGAATGGGTTATTCATGGTGGTTTTCCAAATCAGTTAGCGCGGGCATTAGCGCATAAAACCGCGCTACGGTGCAATCCCCGTGCCGAATCGCTCTAAGAAATTTCTTCTATTCCATTCACTTAGCGTCAAAAATAGCGAAAGTTAAGAGTTATAGCCTTTGCTATACTTAAATCCCTGATTTTACTGTCTTTTTTTTGCCGTTTTTGCGTGTTAGACTGCGCGCACTTTTTCATTACTGAACAATAAATGCGGATAAGTAGCGGCTTTAGCGCCGGTTCCGCAGCATTGATTGAAAACCCATGACATTTATCGCAACCCTGATTTTGGCCTTTGGCATGTCGATGGACGCTTTCGCCGCAGCATTGGGCAAAGGCGCATCGCTGCATCGCCCGAATTTCAAAGAAGCGCTGCGTACCGGTTTGATCTTTGGCGTCATCGAGATGTTAACGCCGCTGATTGGCTGGGCAATTGGTCTTGCGGCCAGCCGCTACATCATGGCGTGGGATCACTGGGTGGCGTTCGTGCTGTTAACCGTGCTGGGCGGCCGTATGATGATGGAAGGTTTCCGTCAAACCGCCGATGAGCCGTGCGAAGCGCCGCAGCGTCACGGTTTTATGGTGCTAGCGTTAACTGCTGTCGCCACCAGTCTTGATGCGCTGGCCGTCGGTGTTGGCCTGGCGTTCCTGCAAGTGAATATCATCATGACCGCCGTCACCATCGGCGCCGCTACCACTATTATGGCGACCACCGGCGTGCTGGTTGGCCGATTTATCGGTCCGGTGATGGGCAAATGGGCCGAAGTGTTGGGCGGTGTAGTGTTAATCAGCATCGGCTGCACCATTTTGGGCCAGCACTTAGGTTGGTTTTAATTGTAGGGTCGCCATTCATGGTGACCTCTTCTTCACATCCGCACCAAACCCCCATTATGTGATCTACTTCAAAAATAATTGCGGTAAAAACGCTCAGAGGCTATACTTTTTGCGTATTTCTTCAACAATTTTTGAACCAGGTGCCTTATGAAACGCTTTTTCCGCTACGTGTTTAATGCTTATGTTGAAACCTTCAAGCACGTACCGCCAGGCGCACAGCATTAATCCAGCGCTAACAGAATACCCTCGATAATCGCGGTCAGGGATCGACCTGTGGTTATCAACTGTTTTCTTATCTCTCCAGCCGCTAATCTCCCCATTTTTCCCCTAACTCGCTGATAAAACCCTTCAGCCATCAGATTTCGATCTGGCTATAGCCGCACGTTATACCCCGTAACTAAACAAGCATTCGTCACCCCATCTCCTGCATGAAATAGTCAATTCAGGCCCTATAAACCGTCTGAAACGAGAAACATCATGCTGATCCCACAACCTTATTTACTCTTCCTCGGCGACGTAACCGATCCACTGGCCGCTAAAACTGCCCGCGGCATCCACGTCTGGCGTCCAGAGCAGTGCGTTGGCGAAATCAAACTGCCGGGCTGCACCGTCACGCTGGGCCTTGACGTCCTCGACATTGCCGCTGCCAAAGCGCGCGGTGCTAAAACGCTGGTGCTCGGCACCGCGAATGCCGGTGGTTACTTGCCCACGCATTGGCTCGACACGGTAAAAAGCGCCATCTCTGCCGGGATGAACGTTGCCAGCGGTTTGCACCATCGTCTGGTGGATGAGCCGGAGCTGGTGGCATTGGCCAAAGAGTTCGGCGTTGAGCTGTTCGACCTGCGCCACATGCGTCCAAAGCTAGAAGTAGGCAGTGGTAAGAAGCGCACAGGTAAGCGTGTACTTACTGTCGGCACCGACTGCTCAGTAGGCAAGATGTACACCTCGCTGGCGCTGGAAGCCGCGATGCGCGAACGCGGCATGAAAGCCGATTTCCGCGCCACCGGCCAGACCGGTATTTTGGTGGCGGGCGAAGGTATCGCGATTGATGCGGTGATTGCCGACTTCATCGCCGGTGCGGTTGAAGCGCTGTCGCCAGCCAATGACGCCGATCACTGGGATATCGTTGAAGGTCAGGGTTCGCTGTTCCATCCATCCTACGCTGGCGTCAGCATGGGCCTGATTCACGGTGCGCAGCCGCATTGGCTGGTGATGTGCCATGAAATGGGCCGCCCGCATATGCGTCATCTGCCGCATCAGCCGATGGTCAGCCTGAAAGATTGCGTCGAAGCCAACCTGCGCGCGGCGCACGTTACCAGCGACGCGGTACAGCTGGCCGGTTTCGCCATCAACACCTCGAACTACAGCGAAGAAGAAGCGCGCGCCTATTGCGCAGAAATCAGCGCAGAATTCGGCGTGCCAGCCACCGATCCGGTGCGTTTCGGCATTGCGGATATCGCCGCGCTGCTGCAGGAGCGTGGCTAATTATGCGGCGCATGCAGATTGAAGTGCTGGAGCTGCCGCTGGCGCGTCCGTTTGCCATCTCGCGCGGCACACGCACGGCGGTCACGGTGATTCGCGTGACGCTGGAGCAGAACGGCTTTATTGGCCGCGGCGAATGTACGCCAACGCCGCGCTACGATGAAACGCCAGAAAGCGTCAACGCCGAACTGGAAGCGCTGCGCGCCGACATGGAAGCGGGCCTGAGCCGCCTCGATCTGCAAAGCCGCTTGTCTGCTGGTTCAGCGCGTAATGCGCTGGACTGCGCGCTGTGGCGTCTTGATGCCGCGCTGGCGAAGCACACGCTGTGGCAACAGTGCGAGCGTCGTCAGCCGCCATCGGTGATCACCGCCGAAACCCTCAGCCTCGATTCCATCGAGAACATGGCCGCCGCCGCTGCCGATGCGGTATCACGCGGCGCCATCCTGCTAAAAATCAAACTCAATCGCGACGAGATTCTGGAAAAAGTCGCCGCTATTCGTCAGGCCGCACCGCGCGCCACCTTAATCATTGATGCCAATGAAGCCTGGTCGGGCGTGGATTTGCCCAGCCTGTTCAACGCGCTGGCGAGTTTTAACATCGCGATGGTCGAGCAGCCGCTGCCGGCGGGCCAGGATCAGGAGTTGCAACGCTTCACGCACCCGATTCCGGTGTGTGCCGATGAGAGCTGCCACACACGTGAAGACATCGCGCAGCTGCGTAATCGCTACGAGATGATCAACATCAAGCTGGATAAGTGCGGCGGGTTGACCGAAGCGCTGGCGATGGTGGATGAGGCGCAGAAGCTTGATATGCGGTTGATGGTCGGCTGCATGCTTGGCTCTTCACTGGCGATGGAAGCGGCGCTGCCGGTGGCGATTGCTGCGGAACATGTCGATCTCGATGGCCCAATCTGGCTGGCCGCCGATAGCTCGCCCTTCCTTTCTTACGCTCAAGGCCAAATCTGGCTGTAACCCGCACGCGGAGCAACGATGACGGACACTTTACTTACACCCAACGCCGCCAGCGTTGCCGGTTCAGCGCCGGTGCTCGCGATTCAGGATCTCAGCGTCAGTTTTCGCGGCCGCAGCGGCGAAAATCAGGCGCTGAAAGGCATCAGTTTTAACATTCATCAGGGCGAAATTGTCGCCGTGGTCGGTGAAAGTGGCTCGGGTAAATCGGTCACCTCGCTGGCGGTAATGGGCTTGCTGGCCGCATCCGGGCGTATCGATCGCGGCAGCATGCAGTTTCGCGATCGTCAGGGCAACGCGCATCAGCTTGCCACGCTAACTGAAACGCAGCGCCGTGCCTTGCGTGGTCGTGAAATGGCGATGATTTTCCAGGAGCCAATGACCTCGCTCAATCCGGTGCTGCGCGTCGGCGATCAGCTGACCGAAGCGCTGCGGGATCATCAGATTTGCGACAAAAGTCAGGCCGAGGCGCGCGCCCGTGAGTTGCTACGCCAGGTGCGCATTGCCGATGTCGATCGGGTGATGAAAAGCTATCCGCATTCGCTGTCGGGCGGCATGCGTCAGCGCGTAATGATTGCGCAGGCGCTGGCCTGCGATCCGCAACTGCTGATTGCCGATGAGCCGACCACCGCGCTGGATGTCACGGTGCAGGCGCGCATCCTGCATATCCTGCGCGATCTGCAACGCGAGAAGCAGATGGCGGTGCTGTTCATCACCCACGACATGGGCGTGGTGGCAGAAATCGCCGATCGCGTGGTGGTGATGCTGCGCGGCGAAGTGGT
>NZ_DAMBSA010000277.1:495-6532 GCF_032054795.1 Pantoea sp. CTOTU49201 | reverse complement strand
GGTCAGCACTTCGCTGGCATCGTGATAGAGCGCCAGCATGGCAATGCGCTCGGCGTTGAGGTTGCCGTTAAACTTTTTGTTTTTGATGATGGCGAGCGCGTGAGCAACCATCGCCACCTGTAAGCTATGCTCGGAGACGTTTTCAGTGCGCACATTGCGCATCAATGGCCAGCGATTGATCAGTTTAAGACGGGAAAGGTGGGCGAAAAAATGGCTACGAGTCATGGACGGTTCCTGTTCGCACGGCGGGGAAGATATCTTTTCCCCGAAATGCGAACAGTATACGCGCCACAATTTACTGGCGATACCCTTGCAGGAAACGACCAAACTTGCTGACGGCCATTTCCAAATCGTCCACGCGCGGCAGCGTAACAATACGCACATGATCCGGCCACGGCCAGTTGAACGCGGTGCCCTGAACCAACAGCACTTTCTCTTGCAACAGGAAATCCAGTACCATCTTCTGATCGTCAAAGATGTTGAATTTCTTGGCATCAATACGCGGGAACATGTACAGCGCACCTTGCGGCTTCACACAACTGACGCCAGGAATATCATTAATCAATTCCCACGCACGCTGACGCTGTTCATACAAACGGCCGCCGGGCGCGATGAACTCACTAATACTTTGATAGCCACCCAGCGCGGTCTGAATCGCATGTTGTGCCGGAACGTTGGCGCACAGGCGCATCGACGCCAGCATCTCCAGCCCTTCAATGTAACCTTTCGCGTGTTTCTTCGGACCGTTTAAAACCATCCAGCCCTGACGGAAGCCCGCCACGCGATAGGTTTTCGACAAGCCGTTAAAGGTCACAGTCAGCAGATCGGGGGCCAGCGCAGCAATTGAATGATGTTGTGCTTCGTCGTAGAGAATCTTGTCGTAGATTTCATCAGCGAAAATAATCAGATTGTGTTGGCGCGCAATTTCAACAATCTCCAGCAACAGCTCTTTGCTGTACACCGCGCCGGTCGGGTTATTAGGGTTAATGATGACAATGCCACGTGTACGCGGGGTGATCTTGCTACGAATGTCATCCAGGTCAGGGAACCAACCCGCTGATTCATCACACAGATAATGCACTGCTTTGCCGCTCGACAGCGAAACCGCGGCGGTCCACAGCGGATAATCCGGTGCAGGCACCAGCATTTCATCGCCGCTGTTGAGCAATGCCTGCATCGCTTGCACAATCAGTTCCGATACGCCGTTACCAATATAGATGTCTTCGACGGTGACATCGCGCATGTCACGCGCCTGGTAATGCTGCATGATCGCCTTACGCGCTGAATACAGCCCTTTCGAGTCGCAATAACCCTGCGAGCTCGGCAGATTGCGAATGACATCCACCAGGATTTCATCAGGTGCTTCAAAACCGAATGGGGCAGGGTTGCCGATGTTCAGCTTGAGAACTTTGTTGCCTTCTTCTTCGAGACGTTTAGCTTCTTTCAGTACCGGGCCACGGATGTCATAACAGACATTTTCCAGCTTGCCGGATTTATCAATTTGAAAATTCATTTTTACCGCCTTTACGGGCAGAGTCCTTTAACCTGCCACCAAAAATCAAACTTGCCCAATTTACTCTTCTCACCTTAACAAGAGAAGGGTAGCGTTTGGTTTTGGCGCGTTTGCCATTTTTTCTCTCGCCACATGGCGTAAAAGTCATTGAAAATCGATTAATCTGGTTCATTAATCCACTAATGTGAAAAAAAGTGAGATTAAAAACTGGTAAGGTGGAGTTGACGTGTAAATGCCTTCTTGCATCGCCACAGAAGACTATTCAGAAATTTTTCAGTCACTATTGGCGCAAAAAAAGAATAGCGACCTAACGAAATAGTTAAGTGATTCTTGTTGGATGGCGAAAAAATGTCTGGCAATGATTAAGCTCTGGCTGGCGTCTTAAAATGAAGTGCATTCTTATTCACTTATCAAGGGCGAGATTAAGCGTCAGTAACGGACCTAATATCGTGTAAAACAGTCTTAAAATAGCATTTGCACTGTCACTTTAACGCTGATGCTCAAGTTTCAGAACCTGGGGGGCTTAAAAAAAGAGCAGCGTTATGGCAGGATCTGTGCGGAGAGGCTTTTGGTCAAAAATTGCGATGTTTTGAACAAAAACATTTCCATTTATAACGTAAAAATGATTAAGTATAATTTATTATTTGATGCACTTTATCGCTTCGCATCTACATAACATGATGTTATTTCTTTTTAGCCCGCAGGGACTTTACGCGGGATACATAGACAACTACGCAGCTTCCAGCACCTGTACGACATACGTTTTCGGCCCAGAAGTTCTGCTGTCTATAATGACGACGCTGCTCTGATCTCAGAGTGGTGCGATCGTCGGCATCCGCCTGACAAAATTTTTTCATGGCAGCTCCACACAGGGCTGTCATTAAGCACCATTGCCTCTTATCTCTTTGATAAGTCGGGTAATACACCAGGGTAGTAGTTTTAAAAAATCTTATAAGTGAAGAAAAACATGACTAATGCAAATCGTCCGATACTGAATCTCGACCTCGATCTGCTGCGTACATTTGTTGCCGTTGCCGATCTGAACACTTTTGCAGCAGCCGCTGCCGCCGTGTGCAGAACGCAGTCAGCAGTGAGCCAGCAGATGCAACGTCTGGAACAATTGGTAGGTAAAGAGCTGTTTGCCAGACATGGACGTAATAAATTGCTGACGGAGCATGGCATTCAACTGCTGGGTTACGCCAGGAAAATCCTTCGTTTTAATGACGAAGCTTGCACCTCTTTAATGTACAGCAACATCCAGGGCGTTCTGACCATTGGCGCTTCAGATGATACCTCAGATACCATTCTGCCGTTCCTGCTTAACCGCGTAACGTCGGTCTATCCGAAGCTGGCCATTGATGTGCGTGTTAAGCGCAACCCGTTCATGATGGAAATGCTTAATCAAGGTGAAGTCGATCTGGTTGTGACGACGTCCAGCCCAGGAAACTTTACTCATCAGGTACTGCGTACTTCGCCAACGTTGTGGTACTGCGCGGCAGATTATATCTTCCAGCGCGGGGAAGCCATCCCTTTGGTCCTGCTGGATGAGCCAAGCCCGTATCGCGATATGGCGATTGATCACCTCAACGAGGCTGGCATTCCGTGGCGCATCTCGTATGTTGCTTCTACGCTGGCTGCCGTTCGTGCGGCGGTTAAAGCGGGCTTGGGTGTGACAGCGCGTCCAGTCGAGATGATGAGCCCAGAATTGCGAGTGATGGGAGCGGCAGAAGGTTTACCAGTGCTGCCTGATACTCAATATCTGCTGTGCCGCAATCCAGACAGCGATAACGAACTGGCGTTGGCTATCTTCAATGCCATGCAGTCTACCAATGATCCTTACAATCTGAGCGCTAATCCAGACGGTACTTTGCTGCTGGATGACGAAGAATAAGGGCTACAGTTGCTGGTAATTCCTCGCAAATGGAATACCGGTTAATTGTTAAAACGTATAAAAATGGGCCTTAGCGAGGTAATTGCCGGCTAAGGCTTTTTTTATGCCATCTTACTTGCCACTTTAAATGTAATTCCCTCGACTTTATTTCAATCTCATTCTTAAAAATGAAACGTGTTCCATTTTTCATCCAATTTGGAATGGTTTTATCAATTCGTGCCAACTTTTCCAGGGCACTTGCCCGTCCTCTCCGCTGTTTTTTGCAGCATAAAACCCAGTTATGTGCTTTAGATCAAAAAAATACCCCTGATAAGGGGGGGGAATCTCGGGCGAGACCTGTCAAAATATGATTGTTAAATGCACGATCCACGCATGTGAATACCCGCTACACTAAAATTAACCTCACAAACTGAAGCGATTTAGCTGGCGCTCAGAGGGTTGAATGTTAATAATATGATGCAGCTGTAAAATAATGTTTGGATACTTTTGTCAAAGTTGACAAAAGGTTATAGAAAGGAGTAAAAACCCCTATAAAATTGCTGCTTTATTGCTAATGACAGCAAAATTTATAAGGTTTTTTATCCTTCCCTTGAATCGATGTGGTGTGTTTGCTGCAACAGTGCAGGATGCCATCACCACTTTTGATGAGTAAGCAAAGAGTATGTCGACAACTACAGAAGTGATCGCTCATCACTGGGCATTTATTGTTTTTATCGTTATCGCATTCGGCCTGTGTGCCTTTATGTTGACCGGTGGCTGGTTGTTAGGTGGTCGTGCGCGTGCGCGACACAAGGACACTCCGTTCGAATCGGGTATTGAGTCGGTCGGTGACACTCATATTCGCCTCTCTGCAAAATTCTATCTGGTTGCGATGTTCTTCGTCATATTCGACGTCGAAGCCCTCTATTTATACGCATGGTCGACGTCCATTCGCGAAAGCGGTTGGGTCGGCTTTGTCGAAGCCGCAATTTTCATTTTGGTGCTCTTGGCAGGCCTGGTTTATCTGGTGCGCATCGGTGCGCTGGATTGGGCTCCTGCGCGTCGTCGCGTAGTGGTCAAATCTGTCCCGGTCAGTCACAGCCACACCAACCCTCATAAGCAGTAAAAGCGAGGCAATAAGATGGACTACACGCTGACACGCGTAGACCCGAACGGGGGCGGCGATAACGATCGTTATCCTCTGCAGAAACAGGAAACGGTTACCGATCCGCTGGAACAACATGTTCACCGCAGCGTCTATATGGGCAAGCTCGAACAAGCCATGCATGACATGGTGAAATGGGGGCGTAAAAACTCTCTCTGGCCGTATAACTTCGGCCTTTCCTGTTGCTACGTGGAAATGACCACATCCTTCACCGCAGTGCATGACGTGGCACGTTTTGGTGCCGAAGTAATGCGCGCCTCGCCACGTCAGGCTGACTTCATGGTGATCGCCGGTACGCCATTTACCAAAATGGCGCCGGTTATTCAGCGTTTATATGACCAAATGCTGGAGCCGAAATGGGTGATTTCCATGGGCGCTTGCGCTAACTCGGGTGGCATGTATGACATCTACTCGGTGGTGCAGGGCGTAGATAAATTCCTGCCGGTTGACGTTTACATTCCTGGCTGCCCGCCGCGTCCAGAAGCGTATATGCAGGCGTTGCTGCTGCTGCGTGAGTCGATTGGCAAAGAGCGTCGTCCACTGTCGTGGGTGGTGGGTGACCAGGGTGTTTATCGCGCCAACATGCAGCCAGAGCGTGAAAGAAAGCGTGGCGAGCGTATTGCCGTCACCAACCTGAGATCGCCAGACGAAGTTTAAGCTTCCCGTACACGGATGGAGCCACGGCCACAGCAGAACATCACAATTTAATGTGCGCCGCCATCCTGACGCCTTCTTTTGAGCGCCTGATTACAGGCCGGAATGGTGAGTAACGTATGACTGATTTAACCACGCAAGATCTCGCACAGCCTTCATGGCAAACCCGCGATCACCTGGATGACCCAGTGGTCGGCGAGCTGCGTAACCGTTTTGGGCCGGATGCCTTTACCGTTCAGGCTACCCGCACCGGGATTCCGGTTGTCTGGGTAAAGCGTGAACAGCTATTAGAAATCGTTGAATTCCTGCGCAAGCTGCCAAAGCCGTATGTCATGCTCTATGACTTACACGGTTTTGATGAGCGCTTACGCACTAACCGCGCCGGTTTGCCCGCCGCGGATTTTTCCGTTTTCTATCATCTGCTTTCAATTGAACGTAACCGCGACATCATGCTCAAGGTTGCTTTATCTGAAAACGATCTGAATGTGCCAACTATCACCAAAATTTTCGCCAACGCCAACTGGTATGAGCGCGAAACCTGGGAGATGTTTGGTATCACTTTCAATGGTCACCCGCACCTGACGCGTATCATGATGCCGCAGACGTGGGAAGGCCATCCGCTGCGTAAAGATTATCCGGCGCGTGCTACCGAGTTCGATCCCTTCGAGTTGACTAAGCAGAAAGAAGATCTGGAGATGGAGGCGTTGACCTTCAAGCCTGAAGATTGGGGCATGAAGCGCAGCACCACCAATGAGGACTTCATGTTCCTTAACCTCGGTCCGAACCACCCGTCTGCGCACGGTGCTTTCCGCATCATTCTGCAGTTAGATGGCGA
>NZ_DAMBSA010000277.1:0-485 GCF_032054795.1 Pantoea sp. CTOTU49201 | reverse complement strand
TGGTGAAGAGATCGTCGATTGCGTTCCCGATGTCGGCTACCACCATCGTGGTGCTGAGAAGATGGGCGAGCGCCAATCCTGGCACAGCTACATTCCGTACACCGACCGTATCGAGTACCTCGGCGGCTGCGTAAATGAAATGCCGTACGTGCTGGCGGTGGAAAAACTGGCGGGTATCACCGTGCCGGATCGCGTCAATGTGATCCGCGTGATGCTGTCCGAGCTGTTCCGCATCAACAGCCATCTGCTCTATATCTCAACCTTTATTCAGGACGTCGGTGCGATGACGCCGGTGTTCTTCGCCTTTACCGACCGTCAGAAAATTTATGACGTGGTTGAAGCGATTACCGGTTTCCGTATGCACCCGGCGTGGTTCCGCATCGGCGGCGTAGCGCATGACTTGCCGAAAGGCTGGGAACGTTTGCTGCGTGACTTCCTCGACTGGATGCCGAAGCGTCTGAAAGAGTATGACAAAGCCGCACTGC
>NZ_DAMBSA010000276.1:0-6535 GCF_032054795.1 Pantoea sp. CTOTU49201 | reverse complement strand
ACTAACGGTGCGCCCGCTAATAAGACCTTCAAATCTGGCGGATTATAAAAACAAAACGCCCGGCAGATGCCGGGCGTTTTTTATTGCCGCTTAGAGTTCATCACTTCACAAACTCTTCGCCCTGCGCGATATCTTTCTTCAGCGTTTCCAGCATGCCGTTTAGCGCCTGCTGTTCAAAGGCACTCAGCGTACCCAGCGGACGGCGCTCAACAATACCGTTTTTGCCCAGCAGCAGCGGCTGCGAGAAGAAGCGGGCATATTCGCCATCGCCTTCCACATATGCGCACTCCACGACGTTGGCTTCACCTTGCATGGCGCGAATCAATGACAGGCCAAAACGGGCCGCCGCTTGTCCCATCGACAGCGTTGCCGATCCGCCACCGGCTTTGGCTTCCACCACTTCGGTGCCCGCGTTCTGAATACGTTTGGTGAGATCCGCCACTTCCTGCTCGCTGAAGCTCACGCCTTTCACCTGCGACAGCAGCGGCAGAATGGTTACGCCTGAATGCCCGCCCACCACCGGCACTTCAATCTCATTTGGCTGCTTGCCTTTCAGCGCCGCGACAAAGGTATTGGCGCGGATGATATCGAGAGTGGAAACGCCAAACAGGCGATTCTTGTCATACACGCCAGCTTTCTTCAGCACTTCAGCCGCAATGGCCACCGTGGTGTTGACTGGATTGGTGATCACGCCAATAAGCGCTTTTGGCGCCGTGCTGGCAACCTGTTCAATCAGGTTACGCACGATACCGGCGTTGACGTTAAACAGGTCGGCGCGATCCATGCCCGGCTTACGTGCCACACCTGCAGAGATCAGCACCACATCGGCACCATGCAGCGCAGGCGTCGCATCTTCACCGCTAAACCCTTCCACGGTGACTGCCGTTGGGATGTGACTGAGATCGACCGCCACACCCGGCGTTACCGGGGCGATATCGTAAAGTGAGAGAGCTGAGCCTGCGGGTAATTGCGTTTTGAGCAGCAGTGCGAGCGCCTGGCCAATACCACCAGCGGCACCGAGAACGGCAACTTTCATCCTGAACTCCTTATTAAGGTGGGGCAGAGATATGCCGAAAATCCATCAGGTTACGAGTTTAATCAACTTCTCAGGCGATAGCGACTAAACCTGTCGCGCACTTAACACTACGCCGCAATCGGCTCCCGAGACATCTCCACTTCAGAAGTCGCCTGAATGATTCATTCGCAGCCAGAAGACAATGGACGGCAATGATCATCGATATTGTTGTTACCACCTCAATAATATAACAACTTTGCAACCTTCGCTTTGCGCGTCCACCCGCGATTTTGGTGCGACCTCATATTCTGTTATTATGCCCGCCCCGCAGGTCATTACCGCGATTCTCTCATCAGACTTATTGCATAAAAATTCATCTAAATGCATAATAATTTATCTGCCGTGGGCCTGTTGCCCGCTGCAACCCTCTTTTAATTGGTAGCTTATGCGAAACCCATCGAAACAAGACGACTTGATTAAGGCGTTTAAAGCCTTATTGAAGGAAGAGAAATTCAGCTCCCAGGGCGAAATCGTGCAGGCGCTGCAGGAAGACGGCTTCGAGAATATCAATCAGTCCAAAGTTTCTCGTATGCTGACCAAGTTCGGCGCGGTGCGTACGCGCAACGCCAAGATGGAAATGGTTTATTGCCTGCCTGCTGAACTCGGCGTTCCCACCACCACTAGCCCGCTGAAGAATCTGGTGCTGGATATTGATTACAACGATGCGTTAGTAGTGATTCACACCAGTCCGGGCGCTGCGCAGCTGATTGCGCGCCTGCTGGATTCGCTGGGTAAAGCGGAAGGGATTCTCGGCACCATCGCCGGTGATGACACCATCTTTATTACGCCTGCGCGTACCTTCTCAGTAAAACAGCTGTACGACGCGATTCTGGTTTTATTCGAACAAGAGCTATAAAACCCTGCTGCATACCGGCAGATCCTCTGCCGGTCATCTTGCCCTTCCCGCCTCATCCGTGACCAACCTTTTACAAACTCCTTGGTAAATAATAAGTTATCCATATGCTTAGCGGTTCTTTTCAGGCTATCAGATTGGTACGACCTTTGCGCCTTCTTAACCTTATGCGCTATTTTACACTGCTTTACACATCGTGCTCAGTGCCTTTTCCTTCTCCATGCGTATCAGCCAGCGAGATCAACCATGATCTTTCGCACTAAAAGATAATTTGATGTAGATCATTGTTTTTACGGCTAAATAACCACCTATGGTTAAGATCCAGGCGTTTTTTATAACTTCAGGTTCTAAAAAAGTGCCATAAGGATAAAGAATTACAACCAAACATTATTAGCTGGATATTAATTTCATGGGTGATTAGATCTATACTTAGTTTCGTGATGCAAATCACACGAAAGAAAAAGATAAAAATAGACGACGAGGAAAAATATCATGAACGTTAAAACTACTATCGCAACTCTAAGTGTTCTCTCTGCTCTGTCATTTGGTGCTTTTGCAGCAGATTCTATTAATGCCGAACAGGCAGCGAATCTGCAATCCGCAGGCACCATCAGCGTCAGCGGCGTGGGCGGTTCTCCAATGGATATCCGTCAGCAGTTAAACGATAAAGCCGATCAGCAAGGTGCGAAAGCTTACCGCGTGATCGAAGCGAATACCGGTGACAGCTACCACGCAACCGCTGAGCTGTATAAATAAGTTACTGACTTAAGACGCAATGTGAACGGCGACCCGTTTGAGACGCTTTTGCCTCTCAGGTTGCCGACCCCAATTTCAGGAGAGTGAATCATGAAAACCAAATTAGCTATCGCAGTACTGGGCCTGGCTTCTGTTCTTTCTTTTGGCGCCAGCGCCGCAAGCCTGGTTTCAAACGAACAAGCTGAACAGCTGCAATCTCTGAACCAAACCATCAGCGTGAGCGGTGTTGACGGCGACCAAACCAATGTTCGTCAGGAACTGTCACAGAAAGCTGATGCGCAGGGTGCAAGTCACTACCGCATCATTGAGAGCAACCGTGGCGATACCTTCCACGTTACTGCTGAACTCTATAAATAATCACTAATTGAACGTCCGGCGCCTTAAAGGCGCCAGGCAATAGATCGACGACCCGCCTACCCCTTTTCTGCCGCAGGTTGTTGATTAAACGAGGAGAAAATTATGAAAATCAAAACAACCATCGCAACTGCAACCCTGCTTTCCCTGTTCGCCTTTGGTGCTTCTGCAGCACAGCTGGTGACTGAACAACAGGCGCAGAATCTGCAACCTACCGGCAGCACCATTTCAATCAGCGGAACCGGCGGTTCGCCAATGGATTATCGTGCCGAGCTTTCTCAGAAAGCGGATGAGCAAGGTGCCAGCGCTTACAAAGTGATTGAAGCGAAAACCGGCGACAGCTATCACGTGACAGCTGAGCTGTATAAGTAATTCCTCGTCAATTAAGACGAACCCTTTGGCCCCGCTCGCCGGGGCCCTTTTTACTTTATATTGAAGCGGAGCTGGCCCTCTAGCTCCTCTTCTGCTTCATCAAATAGCAGGATCAATGCGCCATACCGGCGTTTCTGCCCTTTCCCCAGATTTACAAACTCAATCTCCAGCGGCAACGGCAGTTGCTCACCCACAATCGCATCCCAAAGATCGTCAAGATCGTTGATGGCGAGATCGGCTAGCGCAAAACGATCGCTAAACTGTCGATAAAAATGGGCTTGATCGACAATCTCATCGAAATCGAAACGCTCGGTTCTCATCATGACGCCCTCTTAGTTGTCGCGGCTAGCTGAGTCCGCCGAGGTGCAACGCTTTGACTTCCAGATACTCTTCCATCCCCAGCACCGAGCCTTCGCGTCCCAAACCGGACTCTTTCACACCGCCAAACGGTGCCAGCTCGGTTGATACCGCGCATTCATTAATGCCGATCATGCCCGCTTCCAGCGCTGCTGAGACGCGGAATACTCGCTGTAGATTCTGCGTGTAGAAGTAAGCCGCCAGGCCAAATTCAGTATTGTTGGCGCGCGCAATCACCTCGGCTTCATCATCAAAGCGGAAGCAGGCTGCAACCGGACCAAACGTCTCTTCCTGCGCCAGCTTCATCTCTTCATGCGCTTCCGCGATGACCGTCGGTTGCCAGAAATTGCCACCAAGAGGATGACGTTCGCCGCCAACCAGCAATTTACCGCCTTTGCTTAACGCATCTTTGACATGCTCTTCCACTTTCTCCAGCGCGGACTGCTCAATCAGCGGGCCAACAATCACACCCTCTTCCACGCCATTACCGACTTTGAGTTTACCCACCGCATCGGCCAGCTGGTTGACGAAGCGATCGTACACCGCGTTATGCACATAGAAGCGGTTAACGCTAACGCACACCTGTCCGGCATTGCGGAATTTGTTGGCAATCGCGCCCTGCACCGCCGCATCAATATCGGCATCATCAAAAACGATGTAAGGCGCGTTGCCGCCTAATTCCATTGAAACTTTTTTCATGGTTTCGGCGGCATTACGCATCAGCGTTTTACCCACCGCGGTGGAACCGGTAAAGGAGATTTTACGCACCGCTTTGCTGGCCATGATCGCGTCGCTGATGGCATGCGTATCGCCCGCCACCGCATTGAGCACGCCATCAGGCACACCGGCTTTTTGCGCCAGCGCCAGCAGCGCGAAGGCGCTCAGCGGCGTGTTGTTAGCAGGTTTGATGATGCCGGTACAGCCAGCGGCTAATGCGGGACCGAGTTTGCGCGTCAGCATCGCCATCGGGAAATTCCACGGCGTGATCGCCGCGACCACACCAATTGGTTCACGCGTCGCCAGAATGCGCGAGCCCGGTTTAGCTGGCGGGATGATTTCACCGTTGGCGCGTTTCGCCTGCTCGCCAAACCACTGAATAAAGCTGGCGGCGTATTCCACTTCACCTTCGGCTTCTTTGAGCGGTTTACCCTGTTCGGCCGTCATCAACTGGCCGAGCCAGCTTTTGTTCTCGATGATCAGCTGATACCAGCGATTGAGGATGTCGGCACGCGCCTTGGCGGTTTTGTCGCGCCAGGCGGGAAATGCACGCTGCGCGGCGGCAATCGCCTGTTCGGTTTCGTGCTGGCCGGCTTTCGCTACGTTGGCGATGACTTCGCCGGTAGCGGGATTGGTTACCTCAAAGGTCGCGCTGGCGTTATGCCACTGACCATCAGCGAAATAGCCGGTCTTAAATAATTCATGTTGTTGCAGGGAAGTGGACATCGGTTTTCTCCTGTCAGTTTGCGTCCTGTCAGGAAAGTATAGATGCCAATATCAGAGGTTTTTGTGTCAGCGTGGGATCTAAAAGGCCGCTGCAGGTTGCAGCGGCCAGTTTCAGATTTGTATTAAGGTGTTCTGATACTTATCCAGCATCAGCGCCAGGCGTTTCACCGGTTCGGTGACGTTATCAGGTGCCGCATAGTGCTGCAGCTTCTCCTGATACACATCCAGCTCCTGCAGCAGCCGCTCGAAGTAATAGCGGCGCTTGTCATCGCTGGTCGCGGAGATAATGCGATCGGCGGTATAACGCAGCTGGCGGTGATAGGCCGAGAGATCGGCATTCACCGGCACTTCGGCATTACGCAGGCGTTGATGGCCGATAATCAGCGTCAGCGCAATACGATACTTATCGATATCGCCGGGGAACAGGTTGAGGAGCAAGAACAGTTGCTGATACAGCGCCGGCAAGTGGTTCTCACGACGACGCGCCTGATTAGTGGTGAGGGCGGCAACCGCTGCATACATAAAGCGGTTCAGCAGCTTACGTCCGGTACGATCGCGCGATTTATCACGAATCAGCAGAATCACCATCATCGCCACAAAGCAGCCAATCACCTGGCCCAACACGTTATCAAGGAACACGTTGAACTCGAACTTCATTGGGTTATCCAGTACCAGCACGTTGATGGTACCAATCAGCGCGCCCAGCGTACCTAACTGGCGGCACTGCACGAAGATGCCGCCGATAAAACCCAGCGCGCCGATGGCGATACACAACAACAACGCACTTTGCTGGGTCGCGGGCAGAATAAAGATGAAGTAGAGCGCGCCGAGCGGCACCGCAACCGTCATGCCGTAAAGGAAGTCTTTCGCCATCATCAACGGATTCGGCATACGCATCGCCAGCGCGGTGATCACCGCCAACATCACCATGCAGCCGCTGCCGGATGTCCAGCCGGTATACAGCCAGAACAGCGAACCCAGCGCGGTGGCGACAAAGGTGCGCACACCGTTGATCATCGCATGATGGGTTTCAGCGGAGCGCGCTTGAATCACCACTTCGCGCTGCAGAATGCTCTCTTCCAGCGTGGTGATGCGGCTGTTGCTTTTGATGCCGTTGATCAGCAGCAGATATTCGGTGGCTGCGCCCACCCAACTCGCCAGCGTTACCGGCACAGTTTTGCTGCTCACACCAATCAAGCGACGCATCACCTTCATGCGTTTATGCACATCGTTGACGTCGTTGACCTCTTTTTCGATCAGCAAACGATAGTGCGGTGGAATGTATTCCGGGCGCGAGTTTTGAATCAGGAAGGTTTCGGCGGCCT
>NZ_DAMBSA010000275.1:6203-6543 GCF_032054795.1 Pantoea sp. CTOTU49201 | reverse complement strand
GCCACCGCACCGTTAAATAAAGAGGCGCTGCACTCGGCGGGGCATATTTATCCCGGCCACACCGAACTGCTGGCGCAACTGACCAACACCAAAAATTACGCCATGGTGCTCTACACCGATAAGCTGAAAGTGATTCACGTCACCACGCATATCGCGCTGCGCAAGTTCCTCGATACCTTAAACGGCGAGCGCATTCAGACGGTGATCGGCATGGCCGACAGCTTCCTGCGCCGCGTCGGTTTCGACAAGCCTCGCATTGCGGTGGCGGGCGTCAATCCTCATGCCGGTGAAAACGGTCTGTTTGGTGATGAAGAGATCACCATCGTCGCGCCTGCTATCA
>NZ_DAMBSA010000275.1:5077-6193 GCF_032054795.1 Pantoea sp. CTOTU49201 | reverse complement strand
GAAAGCGCAAGGCATTGATGTCAGCGGCCCATGCCCGCCCGATACCGTGTTCCTGCAGTGTCAGGAAGGTCAGTACGATATGGTGGTAGCGATGTACCACGATCAAGGGCACATCCCGCTGAAATTATTAGGTTTTTATGATGGTGTGAATATCACCGCTGGCTTGCCGTTTATCCGCACTTCGGCGGACCACGGCACAGCGTTTGATATCGCCTGGACAGGTAAAGCGAACTCTGCGAGCATGGCGATCTCCATTAAACTCGCGATGCAGCTTGCATAGGGAAATATGAAGGGACAAAGCCGTCTCGACCAGATTATGGACTATCTGAAGAGCCATAATTTGGTCACTGTTGAACAACTGGTGAGCGCTATTTCTGCCTCGCCAGCGACGATCCGCCGCGATCTGATCAAGCTGGATAAAGAGGGTGTTATTAGCCGCAGCCACGGCGGCGTCACACTGAATCGCTTTATCCCCAATCAGCCGACCACGCTGGAGAAGATGCAGCGTAATCTCGCCGAGAAGCAGGCCATCGCGCAGTTTGCCGCCAGCTACGTGCAATCGGGTGATGCGGTGGTATTGGATGCCGGTACGACCATGCTGGAGCTGGCGCGCCAGCTGACGCACCTCAAGCTGCGGGTGATCACCGCCGATCTGCACATCGCGCTGTTTCTGTCCGAGTTTAAGCAAATCGAAACCACCATTATTGGTGGACGCATCGATGATTCCAGCCAGTCGTGTATTGGTGAACATGGACGTCGCTTGCTGCGCAGCATCAATCCCGATATCGCCTTTGTCAGTTGCAACTCGTGGAGTATCGAACGCGGGATTACCACGCCAACCGAAGATAAAGCCGGATTGAAGATGGATCTGCTGGCTAATGCGCGCCGCCGTGTTCTGCTGGCGGACAGCAGCAAGTACGGTTCATGGTCGCTGTATTGCGCCGCGCCGATTGATAGCCTGACCGATGTGGTGACGGATGCGCGTCTGGATGAAGCGGTGTGCCGCGATCTGCGCGAGCGTGGATTGGGTTTGCAGTTAACCTAATGGCTCCCTCTCCCGTGGGAGAGGGCCGGGGTGAGGGCATCAGCCCGTACCCAATCTGACTACTTAACGTA
>NZ_DAMBSA010000275.1:0-5067 GCF_032054795.1 Pantoea sp. CTOTU49201 | reverse complement strand
GGATGAAGCGGTGTGCCGCGATCTGCGCGAGCGAGGTATTGGATTGGAGTTAACGGTTTAGATTCAGATTGGGAGTGTGCTGGCTATCCCCCATCCCGGCCTTCCCCCGCCAGCGGGGGAAGGAGACGCTGCCACATGCAACTCCTAACTACCATTTTGCAGCATCTTCCTCCCCCACTTGTGGGGGAGGACCGAGGAGGGGGACTGCGGGCACCAACCGAGTCAGCGTACAGCGGGCACTCAGAATTACTTAACGTAAGCCAGCAAACTCAGCGAATCGCGCGCCAGCGACTTACACTTCTTGTCGTTGGTAATGGCGATACCGCTCAAATCCTTGTAGCTCTCTTCGCCCAGCGACTTCATGTTGTAATTGCTGTAGTTGCTTAAATCCCAACGGTTTTGTTGGGCGAAAAACACCAGCGCTTTACGAATCTGTGCGTCCGGCAAATCCTGATAGCCACAATCGTTCTTGAGATAAACGAACACAGCGGTGAGGTCGGCCAGATCTTCTGCTTCGGATTCGCTCAGGGCAAAACTGGTGGAGGAGAAGCCAAGGAGTCCCGCCAGCAGCAGGATCTTGATGCTTTTCGTCATAATGATTCTCAACAAGGGACAATTTATTGACGTTAGCACAGTTATTGCCGGTATTCCGCTAAATTTGCCCTTTCGGGCCATTCCCGCCATTTTTATCAGTGCATTCTGTTTCAGGGCTTGACCCTCCCGCAGGGTAAAGGTTTACGCTGTGCCCTTATTCACGACAAGGATAAGAATATGCAACGTCGTCATTTTCTAAAGTTGACTGCCGCACTCAGCGCCGCCGGTGCGCTGCCGCTGTGGAGCCGCTCACTAATGGCCGCCACACGCCCATTATTGCCGATTCCCTCTATTTTGCAGCCTGATGCACGCGGGCAATACAACTTAACCGCCATGACCGGCAGCAGCCAATGGAATGGCAAAGCGGTGCCAACCTGGGGGTACAACGGTGGATTGCTCGGGCCTGCGCTGCGTCTGCAACGCGAAAAAGCGGTTACGGTGAATATCCATAATCAGCTGCCAGAAGCCACCACCTTGCACTGGCATGGGCTGGAAATTCCCGGCGATGTCGATGGCGGCCCGCAAGGGATCATTGCGCCCGGTGCAACGCGTCAGGTGAGTTTCACACCCGACCAACCCGCCGCGACCTGCTGGTTCCATCCGCATCAGCACGGTAAAACCGGTTATCAGGTGGCGCAAGGTCTGGCCGGTTTAGTGCTGCTGGAGGATGAAGCCTCCGGCAAGCTGCGTCTGCCGATGCAGTGGGGCGAAGATGATGTGCCGCTGATTTTCCAGGACAAGCAGTTGAATAAAGCGGGAACGCAAATCGATTATCAGCTCGATATCATGCGTGCCGCCGTCGGCTGGTTCGGCGATCTGATGCTGACCAACGGAGTGCAGTATCCGCAGCATGCGGTGCCGCGCGGCTGGCTGCGTCTGCGTTTGCTTAACGGATGTAACGCGCGTTCGCTGCATATCGCTACCAGCGATCAACGTCCGCTGTATGTGATCGGCAGCGACGGCGGTTTGCTGGCAGAACCGGTGAAAGTGGAGAGCTTGCCGCTGCTACCGGGCGAGCGTTTTGAAGTGCTGGTGGATACGTCAGATGGCAAAGCCTTTGACGTGGTGACGTTGCCAGTCACGCAAATGGGCATGACGCTGGCACCGTTCGATCAACCGCTGCCGCTGGTCAATATTCTGCCACTGCGCGTGCTGGCTAGCGGCACATTGCCGGACAAGCTGGTGGATCTACCGCCGATTCCTGCCACCGAAGGTCTGCAAAGCCGCTGGCTGCAGCTGATGATGGATCCGCAGCTTGATCAGAAAGGCATGCAGGCGTTGATGGATCGCTACGGCGATAAAGCCATGGGCGATATGAAAATGGATCATGGCAATATGGATATGAGTCACAGCGCTAAGCCGATGGATCATGGCGACATGGCGATGGATCACGGCAGCCACGGTAAAACCGCCGCCTACGATTTCCACAACGGCAACAAGATCAACGGTCAGGCATTTAACATGACCAAGCCGATGTTCAATGTCGAATTGGGCAAGCTGGAGAAGTGGACGATTTCCGGTGAAGGCGATCAAATGCTGCATCCGTTCCACATTCACGGCACGCAATTCCGCATCCTGTCAGAAAACGGCAAGCCGCCCGCGCCGCATCGCGCCGGCTGGAAAGACATGGTTAACGTTAACGGCTGGCGCAGCGAAGTGCTGGTGCGCTTCAACTATGTCGCTAACGCCGACAATGCCTACATGGCGCATTGTCATCTGCTGGAACATGAAGATACTGGCATGATGCTCGGTTTTAGCGTCAGTTAACCGAGGCTTCCAGCGCCAGGCGCATGTCTTCAATTAAGTCGTCAGGATGTTCGATACCAATCGACAAACGCACGGTCGCATCGGTGATGCCAATACGTTGCCGCACATCCTGCGGCACGCCCGAATGGGTGGTGCTGGCAGGATGGCTGGCGAGCGATTCGGTGCCGCCGAGGCTCACCGCCAGCTTGAACAGTTCCAGCGTATTGAGGAAACGGAACGCCGCCGCTTGCCCGCCACGAATATCAAACGAGAAGGTTGAACCGGCACCGCTGCACTGGCGCTGATACGTTTTGCCCGCCGGACTTTCAGCCGCCAGATACGGCAGCCAATGCAGTTTTTCCACCTGCGGATGATCGCGCAAAAACGCCGCCACTTTTTCGGCATTGCTGGTGGCTTTCTCCATGCGCAGCGACAGCGTTTCCAGCGAGCGACCAATCATCCAGCAAGAGTGCGGATCCAGCTGCGTGCCGATGGCGCTGCGCAGCGAACGCACTTTGCCGACCAGCGCTTTGCTCCCCAGCACCGCACCGGCAATCAAATCCGAATGGCCGCCGACATATTTGGTCAGGGAATAGAGCGACAAATCCGCGCCGTGCTGCAAGGGACGTTGAAATAACGGACCGAGCAACGTGTTATCGCAGGCGAGAATCGGCCGCGATCCTTGCTGCTGCGCAATCACATCCGCCACCTGCTGCATCAACTGAATATCCACCAAACTGTTGGTCGGATTGGCGGGTGTCTCAATCAGAATCAGCGCCACGCGTCCGCGCTGCCAAGCCAGTTTCGCCGCTTCATGCACCTTATCTTCGTCGGTGCCGTCGCTGAATCCCACCGCTTTGATCTCCAAATCGTGCAGTGTTTTACTCAGCAACGTTTCGGTGCCGCCGTACAGCGGCTGGGAATGCAGAATCACTTCACCCGGACGCGCAAACGTCAGCAGTGTAGTGGCAATCGCCGACATGCCGGAGGAGAACAGCGCCGCGCTTTCCGCGCCTTCGTACACCGCCAGCCGATCCTCCACGATTTCGCTGTTGGGATGGTTGAAGCGCGAATAGACCAGCCCGCCACTTTTGCCTTCTGGCGGCTGTTTACGCCCAGCGACGAAATCGAAAAAGTCCTGTCCCTCTTCGGCGCTGTTAAACACAAAGGTGGAGGTGAGAAATACCGGTGGTTTCACCGCGCCTTCCGATAACTGCGGATCGTAACCGTAATTCAGCATCTGCGTTTCCGGGTGCAACTCGCGCGTACCAATCTTGGTTTTTTTACTGGATGAAGCGGTCATAGGAACTCCAGAACTCGGCGGTGAAAGGGCGGACAGGTTCCTACAGTTAACGCCAGCGCGATAAATTTCGCCACGGAATCGTTTGCGTTCTGTGCGCGGCGTTAGACGCTGGCTCGACTATGATAGACTTCGTGGCTTTCCAAAAACCGTAACTGGACGCATGCAATGAAACATACCGTCGACGTGATGATCTCCGAACAAGAGATCGCAACCCGAATTGCCGAACTGGGCAAGCAGATTAACGAGCACTACCGCGACAGCGGCAGCGAAATGGTGCTGGTGGGTTTGCTGCGCGGCTCCTTTATGTTTATGGCCGATCTGTGCCGAGCCATCGACGTGCCGCATGAAGTCGACTTTATGACTGCGTCAAGCTACGGCAGCGGCATGTCGAGCACCCGCGATGTGAAAATCCTCAAAGATCTTGATGAAGATATTCGTGGTAAGGACGTGCTGATCGTGGAAGACATCATCGATTCCGGCAACACGCTGAGCAAAGTGCGCGAGATCCTACGCCTGCGTGAGCCTAAGTCACTGGCGATTTGTACTTTGCTGGATAAGCCAGAGCGCCGCGAAGTGGACGTCACCGTCGAATACGTGGGCTTCACCATTCCCGATGAGTTCGTGGTGGGCTTTGGTATTGATTACGCTCAGCGCTATCGCCATCTGCCGTATATCGGCAAAGTTATCCCGACCGGTGAATAACCGCACAATCGTCCAAGGCTAAACTTCCCCGCCTGCGATACACTGCGCAGCCCGTGAGTCAACGACTTAGGGGCTGGCTTCACTCTCTGCTAAACTCCATTGATTTCTTAATGTTAATGACCGCGACATCGTTCGTGCGCATTACCATTTTCATAGGCCTTTGATGTCTCTACAACAAGGTATGGATTCGCAATGACATATGCACTGGAAATTTCCGGGCTGACCAAAACCTATCCCGGCGGCGTACAGGCGCTGAAAGGACTCGATCTCAACGTGGAAGCGGGCGATTTTTACGCCTTGCTGGGGCCAAACGGCGCCGGAAAATCCACCACCATCGGTATTATCAGCTCGTTAGTGAATAAAACCGGCGGCAGCGTGCGCGTGTTTGGCTATGACCTGCAAAAAGACGTGGTCAATGCCAAGCGCCAGCTCGGGCTGGTGCCGCAGGAGTTCAACTTCAACCCGTTTGAGACCGTGATGCAGATTGTGGTTAATCAGGCCGGTTACTACGGCGTTGAACGCGCTGAAGCTAACAAGCGCGCGGAAAAATACCTCAATCAGCTCGATCTGTGGGGCAAACGCAACGAACGTGCGCGCATGCTTTCGGGCGGTATGAAGCGTCGCCTGATGATCGCGCGTGCGCTAATGCATGAGCCGAAGCTGCTGATCCTCGACGAACCGACCGCGGGCGTGGATATCGAACTGCGCCGTTCGATGTGGAG
>NZ_DAMBSA010000274.1:0-6555 GCF_032054795.1 Pantoea sp. CTOTU49201 | reverse complement strand
AGAGTACGGCGGCTGGCAATCAAAACATGTGGTTGAGCTTTTTACTCGCTATGTCGAAAAGGTGTTTGCCCGCTACGCCGGAAAAGTGACGCGCTGGTTTGTATTTAATGAGCCGATTGTGGTGCAGACGCGCGTCTATCTTGATGCGCTGCGCTGGCCGTATGAGCAGAACACCCATAAGTGGATGCAGTGGAATCACCATAAAAATCTCGCCACGGCGAAGGTGGTAAAGCTGTTCCGCCAGCGAGGTTATGCCGGCACGGTGGGCACCATTCTCAATCCGGAAGTGACTTATCCGCGCTCGTCGGCGGCGCACGATGTTAAAGCTGCGAAAATCTACGATCTGTTCTACAACCGGGTGTTTCTCGATCCGGCGATCAAAGGTGTCTATCCGGCTGAATTGTTGCAGCTGCTCGATAAACACGAAGTGCAATGGGACGTCACCGATGAAGAGCTGGCGATCATCGCCGCCAACACCGTCGATGAAGTGGGGCTAAATCTTTACTACCCGCATCGCGTCAAAGCGCCGTCACGCGCGTGGCACCCGGAGACGCCTTTCCATCCCGCTTTTTACTACGAACATTTTGAGCTGCCGGGCCGCCGCATGAACAGCTCGCGCGGCTGGGAAATTCAGCCGCGTATTGTCTTCGACATGGCGCAGCGCATGAAAGAGGAGTACGGCAATCTGCCGTGGTTTGTGGCCGAGAGCGGCATGGGCATCGAGAACGAAGCGCAATTTAAGGATGCGCAGGGAGAAATTCAGGACTATTACCGCATCAACTTTATTGCTGAACATCTTTACCAGGCGGTGCGTGCGCGTGAAGCGGGCAGCAACTGTCAGGGTTACATGTTGTGGGCGTTCACCGACAACGTTTCGCCAATGAACGCCTTTAAAAATCGTTACGGACTGATCGAAATCGACCTCGATAACCAGCGGCAGCGACGCATGAAGAAATCCGCGCACTGGTTCCGTCAGTTGCGTGACACCCAGCAATTGACCCTCAACATTGACGATGAAGCCAAATAAGGACGACCAATGAAACGCATTATTTTGGCCTGTGCAGCAGGCATGTCGACTTCGATGTTAGTCACCCGCATTGAGAAAGAGGCGGTAGCACGCGGTCTTGAGTACCAGATCTACGCCATCCCGGAACAGAACCTGCGTGAAGAGTTACAAAACTTCGGTCAGGACGTGGTAGTGGTGCTGTTGGGACCGCAGGTGCGCTTTAAGCTGGAGGAGAATAAAAAGCTGACCGACAGCTATCAGCTGCCGATTGCGGTGATCGATACCGTGGCTTACGGCACGTTGAATGGTGCAAAGGTACTCGATCAGGCGCTGGCTTTGGTACACTAGCGCCCAGATAGCAGTCAGGTTCCGGCGCGCACAGGACGCGGCCGGGCCGAATGCACCATGATGCAAAAGGGTGAGAGCGTGGAAAAAGCCGAAGCGCCACAAGAGAAAAAGCAGTATCAGGAAATTGGTCAGCATCTGCGTCAGCAAATCCTCGATGGCAATTACCCGGTTGGCTCACGACTGCCGCCAGAGCGCCAGTTGGCGGAAACCTGGGGCGTGAGCCGCACCATTGTGCGTGAAGCGTTGCTGATGCTGGAGCTGGAAGGCACGGTGGATATACGTCAAAGTTCCGGCGTTTACGTGATGCGCATTCCTTCGGAAAGCGAGGATGCGGAAGAGGCATTTTTCCGCAGCGATGTCGGCCCGTTCGAGATGTTGCAGGCGCGTCAGTTGCTGGAGAGCAATATCGCCGCTTTCGCTGCCAAAATGGCCACCAAAGCCGATATCGAAAACCTGCGCCGCACGCTGGAGCAGGAGCAGCGCGCCATCGCGCTTAACGACAGCAGCCAGGATAACGACAAGTTATTTCATCTGCTGCTGGCGGGCGCGACGCAAAATCAGATGCTGCTCGATACGGTCACCAGCGTCTGGCGTCATCACGAAGCCAGCCCGCTCTGGCAGCAGCTGCGACCGCAGTATGAAACCCGCGCCTATCGCCTGAAGTGGCTGGGCGATCACCAAACCATTCTGGCCGCGCTACGACGTCGTGATGTTATGGGTTCCTGGCAGGCGATGTGGCAGCACCTGGAAAACGTCAAGAACACGCTGCTGGAGTTATCTGATGCTGATGCGCCGGACTTTGATGGTTACCTGTTCGAATCGGTACCGATTTTCCAGGGTAAATTGATGTGATGAGGTCGCCATAAATGGCGCCCCTACAAACCCGCTGTCGTAGGGTCGCCATTTATGGCGACCAGGTGCGCATTTATGCGCACCGCCACAGTGCAATGTAACATCGCCCCCAATTATTTAACCGCTGAAAACTGAAGCCTTTATTTATTTACTTATGGCCCCGCATTAATTTCCGCACCAAATTGTGACACGTATCGTCTGATTCAATAAATAATGCACTTAATTTGTGCTTCTCCTCATAAAATCAACATAAGAAAACACTATAGCAGCGGATAATCCGATTTATTTCGATATCGGTCTGCCTTGCGCAATGAATGAATTGGAAAAAATATTATTTATAATCAATATATTAATAACAATCCCTTCGATTGAATCCTGCACAATTCCGTTAATTTAAAACCTCGCACCTGTCATATTGATGTAAAAAAGACGTTGCGCACCCAATTTTTAAAATGATAAAAGTTTCTCACTTGATAATGATTTTTCATTTTAAAAGGTGACCGATAATGGCTCTTGAAACGGCTGAAGTGCGTATTTCGACATCGTGGCAGCGCCCGGAAAATAAATGGCTGGCGGCATTTGCCGAATTTCCTGTTGCCAACATTGGCGATGCGATGGAAAGACTGAATATGTGCGATGGCGGCATTGTTCCGGTCTCCTCCAACACAGCGTTTGTCGGCTTTGCCTTGCCGGTTCAGGTCACGGCAGGCGATAACGCGGCAGTGATCCGCGCGCTGGATTACATCCAACCGGGCGACGTGATGATGATTAACGGCCAGGGCCATATTGATCGGGCGCTGGTGGGTGAGCAGTTGACGCAGCGCTTCCAGCATGCCGGTGCGGTGGCGCAGGTTATCGACGGCGCAGTTCGCGATCGCAGCGTGATTGAATCCACCGGTTTACCCACTTTCTGTCGCGGCATCACGCCGGCGGGTCCGTTCAAAAACGGTCCGGGCGTGATCGGTGAGCCGGTCGCGATTGGCGGTGTGGTGTGCTGCGCGAGTGACATCGTGGTCGGCGACGATGACGGCGTGATCATCATTCCCTTCTGGCGCGCTGAAGCGGTATTGGCGGCGGTACAGGAAGTGGCGCGCCGTGAAGCAGAAATGACGGCAGAAGTGACGCGTCAGTATAAATAAGCCGCTGGCTCAGCGCATTCCGGGGATGTTTTCACCACACTTTCAGGGCAAACCAATGACGAAATCACATGCGGTAACAATGGATTACGCTTTGCCGAAGGACGGAACAAACAAGAATAACGTCGTCCGCCGCGCCTCGCTGGCGGGCGGCGTCGGATCCTTTGTCGAATGGTATGACTACGGCATTTACGGCTTATTGGTCAGTTCACTGGTGCTGGTGTTTTCCGCCAGTGACATGAGCACTACCGATTCCGGCCTGATGCTGGCCTACCTCGGCTTCACCGTAAGCTTCTTTGTGCGCCCATTCGGCGGCGTCATTTGCGGCTATCTCGGCGACAAAATGGGCCGCCAAAAGCTGCTGGCGATTCTTCTGCTGATGATTTCGCTGGCGACGGCGGCGATAGGCCTGCTGCCGAGCTACGCCAGCATTGGCGGGGCGGCACCGGCGCTGCTGATTTTGCTGCGCATCGTGCAGGGTTTCTCTGCCGGTGGCGAAGTTTCGGGCGCGGGTTCGTTCGTGGCGGAATATGCCGAAGATCATCGCCGTGCGGTGGTGATGTCGCCGCTGGTGATGGGTTCGTTTATCGCGTTGCTGTTCGGCAGCCTGTTGATCAGCGGATTGATCAACGTGTTCGGCAGCGAAGCGATGACTGCCTGGGTGTGGCGCGTGCCGTTCCTGCTGGCGATTCCGATGGCCTTGATTGGCGTCTACATCCGCACCCGCATTGAGGACACGCCCCATTTTCAGATGGTAAAAGCCAACAAGCGCGTGGTGCGCAATCCATTGCGTGAAGTGCTTTCCTCAAAGCGCCATCTGAAAGCGATTGGACTGGCGATCACGCTGCCAGCGGTCAACGGTCCGGGCTATTACATCCTGTTTGTCTACATGCCGACCTACCTGAATAAAGTGATGCACTTCCAGCAGATTCAAAGCCTGATGGTCACCGCCTGTGGCTTGATCACCATTATCGCCACCATTCCGATGATGGCGTGGCTGTCGGATCGTCTGGGACGTAAGCCGCTGCTGGTGGCGTCGGCGATTGCGATGGCGCTGTTGGCGTGGCCCTGTTTCTGGTTGCTGACGCTCGGCATGTTCCCGCTGGCGTGCATGGCGGCCGTTCTGCTGGCGTTTGCCTTCGCCGGACATGCCGGTGTGATTCAGGCGACGCTGGCCGAAATGTTCCCCACCAACGTGCGTTACAGCGCCTACAGCATCGGTTTTAACCTCTCAACGGTGATCTTTGGCGGCTCCGCGCCCTTACTGATGACGTGGCTGATTGGCCTGACCGGCATCGCCAGCATTCCCAGCTATATGGTGATTTTCACCGCCGCGCTGACGCTCATTAGCACGCTGTATCTGAAAGAAACTGCCGGTAAGCCACTCGCTGCGGAGTGAACGCCGTAGCAATCAGCCCACATTCTGGATTTCGAGGTCATTATGAAAAACGCGTCACCCTGGCGGATAGGGTTTGATATTGGCGGCACTTTTACCGATCTGGTGCTGTTGAATGACATTTCTGGCGAGGCGATTCGGCATAAAACCCTGACCACGCCGGAAGATCCTTCAGAAGGCGCTTACACCGGTTTAACCCAACTGGTGGAGCTGGCCGGGCTCAAAGCCAGCGACATTCACACCATCACGCACGGCACGACGCTGGCCATCAACGCGCTGCTGGAGCGGCGTGGCGCGAAAGCTGCCTTCGTGGTGACGCGCGGCTTCCGTGACGTCTTGGTGCTGGGGCGTGAATACCGTTATGACATCTACGATCTGAATGGCGCACCGGCGCAGCCGCTGCTGCCGCGTTCACAGTCGTATGAAATCAGCGAACGCGTGACGGCGCGCGGCGAAGTGATTACGCCACTCGACGAAGCCGAAGTGGTGCGGCTGGCCGCTGAGCTGCGCGACCAAGGCTATGAAGCCGTCGCCGTACTGTGCATGCATGCCTATGCGTGGCCGGAACATGAGAATCGCATCGAAGCGATTTTCAGCCGCGAGCTGCCTGGCGTATCGATTTCTGTGTCGCACAAAGTGTCGCGGGAAATACGCGAATACGATCGCGGCGTGTTAACCGCCATGAACGCCTTTGTGCAGCCGAAAGCGCGCCGCTATATGGCACGGCTGGAGACCAAATTGCGCGAGGGCGGCTTCACCTGCGACTGGCTGGTGATGGGATCGAACGGCGGCCTGATGGCGCCGCAGGTGGCGGCGGATTATCCCACACGCATCATTGAATCCGGCCCGGCAGGCGGCATCGTCGCCACCGCCGCCTTTGCGCGGAAAAATGCTGAACGTCAGGTGCTGGCGTTTGATATGGGCGGCACCACCGCCAAGGCGTGCGTGGTGCGCGATGGCGAACCCTCCATCACCATCGATTACGAAGTGGGGCGCGCGGATCGCCTGCTGAAAGGCAGCGGTTTGCCGGTGAAGTTGCCGGTGGTGGACATGATTGAGATTGGCGCGGGCGGCGGCAGTATCGCGCGCGTCGATTCGCTTGGCCTGCTGGAAATTGGCCCGGAAAGTGCCAGCGCCTGGCCGGGTCCGGCCTGTTACGCGCGCGGCGGCGAGCAGCCAACCGTCACCGACGCCAATCTGGTGCTGGGCTTGCTCGATCCCGACGCCTTCCTCGGTGGCCGCATGCCGCTCGACGTTGAAGCGGCGCGTCGGGCGATTCGCCGCATCGCCGAGCCGCTGGGACTGAGCATTGAAGACGCCGCATGGGGCATTCATGAAGTGGCCAACAGCAAAATGTCCGAAGCGCTGCGCACCCATTCGGTGGAGAAAAACGTCAGCCCAGCGCAAATGACCATGCTGGCGTTTGGCGGCGCGGGCCCAAGTCACGCCTGGTCGCTGGCGAAACAGCTCAGCGTTAAGCGCGTTTACTTCCCGAACGGAGCGGGCGTTTACTCGGCCTTCGGCCTGTTGACCGCGCCGCCCAGCGCCGACTTTGTGCGCAGCGATCGCTGCCGCCTGCAGCCCGGCATTGATGTCAAACGCATTGCGGCGCTGTTCGCCGAAGGCTTTGACGAAGCGATCACCACGCTGGCGGCGGCTAACGCCGATCCGAATACCGCGATTCAGCAGAAGCTTGCGGGCGTGCGCTATGTCGGCCAGGGATCGGAGCTCACCGTCACGCTGCCGGAAAGCTTCCTTGCGCACGGCGATATTCAGGCTCTAATCGACAGTTTTGAAGCCGCCCATCTGGCGCGCTT
>NZ_DAMBSA010000273.1:0-6557 GCF_032054795.1 Pantoea sp. CTOTU49201 | reverse complement strand
GCTAATTGCGAAGCCGATCACTGAAATGCAAAACGGAGCCCGAAGGCTCCGTTTTTAGGTATTACGCAAATCTAATCGGGTGATTAGAACTGGTAAACCAGACCCAGTGCAACTACGTCGTCGGTAGCCAGACCCAGTGGGTTGTCATCGTTCAACTGGTTGATTTTGTAATCAACGTAGGTAGCCATGTTTTTGTTGAAGTAGTAGGTTGCGCCCACTTCAATGTATTTAACCAGGTCAGCATCGCCAACGCCTTCGATGTCTTTGCCTTTAGACTGAACATAGGCGATGGACGGACGCAGACCGAAGTCGAACTGGTACTGTGCAACAACTTCAAAGTTCTGAGCTTTGTTAGCGAAGCCAGAAACGGTAGTTTGAGTACCATCAGCCAAGGTAGCTTGCGCACCTGAGATTGGCGTTGAGTTGCGGGTTTCACCGTACATTGCAGCCAGGTATACGTTGTTTGCGTCATATTTCAGAGCGGTAGCCCAGTTTTCAGCACGCTTACCTGCACCGATGTTAGTCGCTACTACATCACCGTTGCTATCTACTACTGAACCAGCAGACTGCAGGTTAGTACGGTCGCTGCTGCTATAAGCTGCAGCTACACCAACACCGATTGGTGAAGTGTAAGAAGTTGACAGGCCATAGCCGTCACCGTTTGCACGGCGGATATCAGAACGGTCGTTTTTGCCCTGGTACTGTACTGCGAAGTTCCAACCGTCAACCAGACCGAAGAAGTTGGTGTTACGGTAGGTAAGCAGGCCGGTGCTACGACCGTTCATGAAGTTGTCTGAGTAACCTGAGTCGCCACCGAATTCTGGCAGAACGTCGGTCCAGCCGATTGCGTCATATACAACGCCGTAGTTACGACCATAATCGATTGAACCCGCATCGCCAAATTTCAGACCTGCGAAGCCCAGACGGGTTTTGTTGCCGTCTTGTGCATCAGAACCTTCAGAGTTGTTAGCCTGAATGTTGTATTCCCACTGGCCGTAACCGGTCAGTTGGTCATTAATCTGGGTTTCACCCTTGAAGCCGAAGCGAACATAAGTCTGGTCGCCGTCGCTGCCAGCGTCATCCGAGAAATAGTGCAGACCAACAGCTTTACCGTACAGGTCCAGCTTGTTGCCGTCTTTATTATAGATTTCTGCTGCGTTTGCTGCGCCGGCAGCTAACAGAGCAGGGATAACCACTGCAAGAATGTTGCGCTTCATCATTTTTTATTACCCTCATTGGAGTTATTTGGACATCTGCCACTGCTGCCAAGAAATCTTTACAGAACCTTGAAAGAAGTTTGATGTCTCCTGTGTCTGCACGCATCTTTCCATCACAGGGTTGCTAATTCTAGCCCGAAAATGATTCAAATCTCTCGATTAGGTATCAAAAGGAAAATATGTATTACAAAATGTAAAATATTGGGAACTTTGTGAGAGAACTCTAAATTTACAAAAATAAAAAAAGGCCGGCTAGGCCGACCTCTTTATATATATGAATTACTTATAATTAATCGCTAAATTTAGAAATTCGCGTTGCGTGGCGTACGTGGGAAGGGGATAACATCCCTTACATTTTGTACGCCGGTGACATAGGCGATTAATCGTTCGAAACCTAATCCAAAGCCTGCATGTGGCACGGTGCCGTAACGACGCAGGTCACGATACCACCAATAATCTTCTTTATTGAGACCCATTTCCGCCAGACGCGCATCCAGCACATCCAGACGCTCTTCACGCTGTGAACCACCGATGATTTCGCCGATGCCCGGCGCAAGAACATCCATCGCCGCCACGGTTTTACCATCTTCGTTCATACGCATATAGAAAGCTTTGATGTCTTTCGGGTAGTTTTTCACTACCACTGGCGCTTTGAAATGCTGCTCTGCGAGGTAACGTTCGTGCTCGGATGACAGATCCACGCCCCATGAAACCGGGTTTTCGAAGGTCTGACCGCTTTTCAGCAGAATATCAACCGCATCGGTGTAATCCACCTGAGCAAAGTCGGTAGTCACGAAACGCTCGAGACGCGCAATCGCATCTTTATCCACGCGCTCAGCAAAGAAGGCCATGTCATCAGCGCGCTCATTCAGCACGGCCTGGAACACGTATTTCAGCATAGATTCAGCCAAAGCTGCGGCATCATCCAGCGTTGCGAAAGCGATTTCCGGCTCCAGCATCCAGAATTCCGCCAGATGGCGGCTGGTGTTGGAGTTTTCTGCGCGGAACGTAGGACCAAAGGTATAGACCTTCGACAGCGCACAGGCGTAAGTTTCGGCATTGAGCTGGCCGGATACGGTCAGGAACGCTTCTTTACCGAAGAAGTCTTTATCGAAATCGATTTTGCCCTGCGGATCGCGCGGCAGGTTTTCCAGATCCAGCGTCGAAACGCGGAACATCTCGCCAGCACCTTCGGTATCCGAAGCGGTGATAAGTGGGGTAGAAACCCAGAAATAGCCGTTTTCGTGGAAGAAGCGATGCAGCGCCTGCGCCAGCGTATGACGTACGCGCGCCACGGCGCCCACCAGGTTAGTACGCGGACGCAGATGCGCCACTTCACGCAGGTATTCGATGCTATGACGTTTCGCCGCCATCGGATAGGTGTCCGGATCGTCAACCCAACCGGTGACTTCAACGTTAGTCGCCTGCAGTTCGAAGGCCTGGCCTTCGCCTGGCGATTCGACCACTTTGCCGGTAATGATCACCGAGCAACCGGTAGTCAGACGCAGCACTTCATCCTGATAATTATTCAGAGAATTATTGACGACGGCCTGAACGGGATTAAAGCAGGAACCGTCGTAAACGGCGATAAAGGAAAGACCAGCTTTGGAATCTCTTCGGGTACGCACCCAACCACGTACGGTGACTTCACTGTCAACCGCGACACGGCCGTGCAGTACATCCGCTACAGGCACAACGCTCATAAAGTTCTCTCTATATATAAAAGAAGGTGGATAAAAGCCCTTTTCCAGGGTTTTGCTATGTTACTTGCGAGCCGACAGGAAACAAGCAAAATTGCCGGGTTAATCGGAGATTTGTTGCGTGAAAGCAGGGTGCAAGCACCCTGCAATAAGAATCAGCTGGCTCTTTTGACCAGCGGCAGATCGAAGGCTTTGCGCAAGGCGCGCACGAAGGCTTTATCCTGGCAAATGGTTTTGCCGGGACTGTCGGAGAGTTTTGCCACCGGTTTGCCATTGCAGCTCACCAATTTGATCACGATATTCAGCGGCGTAACGCCGGGAATATCGCAGGACAAGCGCGTTCCGATACCGAACACCACGTTGGCACGTTGGCCAAAGTGACGATAGAGCGCCAGCGCTTTATCCAGATTGAGATTATCTGAGAACACCAGCGTTTTGCTTTTCGGATCGATATCCAACCGCTGATAGTGCGCAATGGCTTTTTCACCCCATTCCACCGGATCGCCGGAGTCATGGCGCAGGCCTTGATAACGATGAGCAAAGCCTGGACCAAAGTCGCGCAGGAAGGCATCCATGGTGATGCAGTCGGTCAGGGCGATGCCTAGCTGGTCGTCATACTCATCTAGCCAGGATTGCAGCGCCGCACGCTGGCTGTTCGCCAATACCGGGCTGATTTGCTGGTGCGCCTGGAACCATTCGTGTGCTTGCGTGCCCACCGGATTAAGCTGCAGGCGGCGCGCCAAATCGTAGTTGCTGGTGCCAACCAGCCACGGAAATTCCGCTTTGAGCGTCGCGACAATCGCTTCCTGCACCGCTTTGGAGTAACGGCGACGTGTACCGAAGTCCATCAGTTGGAAGCGTGACATATCCAAGTCGCCGACCTGCTGACGGAAATCCGTAAGCTTGTGCTGCAAGTGAGCAACGGCCTGATCCACACCCATTTGCGGCGTGCGATGACGATGCACCACCTCACTGATCAGCGCCAGCAGCGGCACTTCCCACAAAATCACTTCACGCCACGGCCCGCTGATCTGAATCGTCAGATGGCCGTTGTTATTACGCACGTTGACTTGTGACGGATCGAGGCGGAACTGGCGCAGCCAGTTAAGGTAATCGCTTTGGAAGAAAGGCAGCCCGCTAAGGTAGTGATACTCATCGTCGCTCAGGGCGAGCGTTTGCAGGGTTTCAATTTGTGCGCGGATCTCATCCGCATAAATACCGAGCAGTTCGTCGCCACGGCAGCGAAATTCCGCCGTAACCGGGACATCATAATAGCGATGATAGACGGCCTGCTGCATATGAAGCTTGTACGCATCGGTATCAAGCAGCGTGGTCAAAATCGGGGAAGCATGTCCAGTCATGGTGCGTTTCAGCATCCTCTTCCGCGGAGCAGAGCCCGGTGTTCAACAAAGTCATAAAGACGCAGGAGTATAAAACAGTAATGACCGCGATCACACCATAATTGCGGGTGGCAGGTCGAGGGTCATTTGTGCCATTGTTAATGAATTGTAGCCTTTTCAACGAACGCACGCATTGACCGTGGCAACCGAGGCACAACCCGCTTAGACTTTGACGGGTCAACATATTAACGAATTAACGATGCGAGAAGGACTCATGACGCAACAGCCGCAAATCAAATATCGCCACGATTACCGTGCGCCGGATTACACCATTACCGATATCGACCTGACTTTTGATCTGGATGCGGCTTCGACGCGCGTCACGGCGGTCAGTCAGGTGAAGCGTATTGGCGCTGCCGATGCGGAACTGCGTCTGGATGGCGAAGATCTCACGCTGGTATCGCTGGCGGTGGATGGCAATCCGTGGTCGCATTACCGTGAAGAAGAGGGCGCGTTGTTCATCAGCCAGTTACCGGACAACTTCACTCTGACCATCATTAATGACATTCATCCGGATAAAAACACCGCGCTGGAAGGGTTATACCAATCTGGCGAGGCGCTCTGTACCCAATGTGAAGCCGAAGGTTTCCGCCACATTACGTGGTATCTCGATCGCCCGGACGTGCTGGCGCGCTTCACCACCACCATTATTGCCGATGCCGCGCGTTATCCTTATTTACTCTCCAACGGCAACAAGCTGGAGAGCGGCCGCCACGAAGATGGCCGTCATTGGGTGAAGTGGCAAGATCCGTTCCCGAAACCGTGTTACCTGTTTGCGTTGGTGGCCGGTGATTTCGACGTATTACGCGATAGCTTTACCACGCGTTCAGGCCGTGATGTGGCGCTGGAGATCTTTGTCGATCGCGGCAACCTTGATCGTGCCGATTGGGCGATGACCTCGCTGAAAGCCAGCATGAAGTGGGATGAAGAGCGCTTTAACCTCGAGTACGATCTCGACATCTTTATGATCGTCGCGGTCGATTTCTTCAATATGGGCGCGATGGAGAACAAAGGCCTCAACGTCTTCAACTCCAAATATGTGCTGGCGAAAGCTGAAACCGCCACCGACAAAGATTACCTCGGTATTGAAGCAGTTATCGGTCACGAATATTTCCACAACTGGACCGGCAACCGCGTGACCTGCCGCGACTGGTTCCAGCTCAGCCTGAAAGAGGGTTTGACGGTGTTCCGCGATCAGGAGTTCAGCTCCGATCTCGGTTCGCGCGCGGTGAACCGTATCGATAACGTGCGTGTTATGCGCGGTGCGCAGTTCGCGGAAGACGCCAGCCCAATGGCGCATCCGATCCGTCCAGATCAGGTGATCGAGATGAACAACTTCTACACCTTAACGGTGTATGAGAAAGGTTCAGAAGTGATCCGCATGATGCACACCTTGCTGGGCGAAGAGAACTTCCAGAAAGGCATGCAACTCTATTTCGAACGTCATGATGGCAGCGCCGCAACCTGTGATGATTTCGTGCAGGCGATGGAAGATGCGTCAAACGTTGACCTGTCGCAGTTCCGTCGCTGGTACAGCCAGGCGGGTACGCCAATTCTGACGGTGCGCGATGACTACAACCCAGAACTGGAACAGTACACGCTGCACGTCACTCAGCGCACGCCGGTCACCGCCGAGCAGAAAGAGAAGCTGCCGCTGCACATTCCGCTGGATATCGAACTGTACGATAACGAAGGCAAGGTGATTCCGCTGCAGCATAACGGTCATCCGGTGCATCACGTGCTGAACGTTACCGAAGAGTTCCAGACCTTTATTTTCGATAACGTTTACTTCCAGCCAGTGCCATCGCTGCTGCGTGAATTCTCTGCGCCAGTGAAGCTCGATTATAAATGGAGCGATGCACAACTCACCTTCCTAATGCGCCACGCGCGCAACGACTTCGCGCGCTGGGATGCGGCGCAAAGCCTGCTGGCGACCTACATTCGCCTTAACGTGGCGCGCCATCAGCAAGGTCAGCCGCTGTCGCTGCCGCTGCATGTGGCTGATGCGTTCCGTGCGGTATTGCTGGATGAGCAGGGCGATCCGGCGCTGAAAGCGTTGATTCTCTCGCTGCCATCTGAGAATGAAATCGCCGAGCTGTTTGATGTTATCGATCCGCTGGCAATCTCTGCGGTGCGCGAGGCGCTGGTACGTACGCTGGCTAAAGAGTTGAATGACGAATTCTTCGCGCTCTATCTGGCCAACCAAAGCAGCGAATACAAAATTGAGCATGCGGAGATTG
>NZ_DAMBSA010000272.1:0-6610 GCF_032054795.1 Pantoea sp. CTOTU49201 | reverse complement strand
CTTCCGGCATAATATCTTTCAGTTGAATAACATCATTTTTATCGCCCTGAATCATCAGTTGCCTGGCATCAGCTTCAGTGAAAAGACCTTCCTCGCCATAAGTCAGCAAATCTTCCACGGTGATAACCTTGGTGGTGCTTTCACCATCTTGCAGGTCAATAATCGCTTTGGTTTCTACAAGGCCATTTAACTCAACCTTGCTGTCATCATGGGCAGCGATGTTGGCGTTATTACTGTTGTAGCCGTAATCGGGGTTTCCTGGGTTATTTCCCCATATAACGTTATCAATCAGAACATTAGTCTGACTATAGGTATCGATCGCAACACGATAGATTAGCTGACCAGCAGGTGCAGTATAGTTTACGAAGCTACTATAACTACCGGAATGTATTACATTGTTATAGGCATCATAAAAAGTCACGTCGACATAACCTTCCAAGCTGAATTGGATGTCAGTAGTCTGGCCGACAGTAAAGCTAAAAATATCATCAGGTGAAAGCCTCAGCTTTCCGTTTTCTTGATAAGCCACGCCGGTTAGAACTGCGAAACCCTCAACTCCTGTACCTGCGCTATATACCGGTCCATCTGGAAGAGTTGTAAAATATGCGTCACCTTTACCTGCAAGATAACTGGATGTACCATAAATAACACTTGCAATACCCATTCCCCCTTTATCTTTAACCGTAACTGTCACCTTACCAATCAATTCACCTTGTGGCGCTACAAATCCTGATTCTTTTATAACTCCCTCGATTGATGCACCAACTTTGGAACCGAAGTCCGAAGATCCCAAATATTTACCTGTGGTGCTGTAATAAGCTAACCGTGCCCAGCCACTGTCGGACAGCCCATTAACTGTCATATAAAAATCAGTAGAAGCTGCTATTTCAAAAGTGGCACTTTTCGCAGCGGTATCACCGTCATCAATAAACTTAAGGTAACCTGGTTCCTTTTTAACTATCGCTTGGTTTTTAGAGTACAGAATACCTTCCACTAATTTTAAGGTGCCCCCGTTTAATGAACGGAAAGTGTATCCTGAACTAAATGTCCTGCTTCCTGTAATGACCGCTTGATCATTATGAAAGCTATCAGCGTAGTAAGCTTCACCCGATTTTCCATTACCCACCAAAGTAAACCTGGCTTCATTTGAAGGGTCGCTGACTCCTGCTGATTTTACTTCTCTTGCGGTGATACTGTGGAAACCTGAAGGATAATTACTGCTGTGCAGATATGACCATGTACCGTCTGTACCTGCCGTGGTGCTGCCAATTAACGTTGTGCCATCGTAAATATTTATAACGCTCAGCGCGCGGCCTGTGCCTTCAACCTTTACGCTGCCATCATCAATAATGCCGCCATTAGCAAACTTGTCGTATGCGCCACTCGCCTGGTGCTCGAACAATCCTGTAATGCTTGGTTTATCCGGACCCAAACCGGAAGTATCGATTTCGATCTGCCATTTATTTGACACGCCGGAATAGTCACGCTGCACGGCCCAGAAGTTATGGTGTCCGTCGCCCAGCGCCGTCGGCGTGAAACTCCAGTCACCATTACTGCTTGTCTGCGTGGAGCCCAGCAGTGTGTTGCCGTCGTAAATAAGGACAAAGCGTCCCGCTTCAGAGCGACCGGATAAGGTTGGCGCACTGTCATCGGTGATACCATTGTTGCCGACAGGCCCGGTAACGCCAACATCGTCAAATACCTGTGTAATGGTGGTCGGCACCGAAGGTGACGGATAAATATGCAGATCGAAACTGTCATTCCAGTCTGCTGCACCTTCACTCTTAACCTGGAAATTCCAGTCGCCAACCAACAGATCAACCGACGGTGTCCAGCTCCATATTCCATCATGCCCTACATCAACGGTGACACTGTTCTGGCTGCCATTGAGCGTGTACTGAATCACAACCCGGCTGTTCGATTCTGCCCGACCAGTGAATCTCGGTGACATGTCATCGGTAAAATCACCGCTGTTGAGTTTGCCGATACTGGTGCCGAAATCGTCCCAGACTTCGGTGATTTTTGTCTGCTGATCGCCTGAACCCGCAGCAAAGATGTCCAGGTTAAATAGTGCAGAAGAGACTTTAGGTGTCGCCGCCTGGAACTCGTATTGACCGGCCGCCAGCGCAGGGGAAGGGGTCCAGCTCCAGTTTTGTCCGTTCACCGTTGCGGTTGCGCTTCCTGCCCAGGTGCTTTCACCCGCTTTGCGGTAGTAAACGATAACTGTAGCGCCTTCATTTGCCTGGCCGCGCAGTGTTGGCGTGTTGTCATCGGTGAGTGCGCCATTACTTAAAACGCCACTCCATTTTCCGACATCATCAAGAGCGTCTTCGATAGTAATAAAGTCAGACATTCCAACGTTAATGATAAAGGCATCAGAGGCTTTACCTTGACGGTAAATGGGCGCACCGCTCGCATCTTTACCAAACTCTTCGATGGCAACCAGAGTCAATGCGTTCTCGCCTTGGGGCAGATCGCTATTAGGTTCGATAACCCACAAGCCCGTAACCGCGTCGGTTTTTGCACTGCCAATATCGTTGCCCGCAGCATCACGTAAATAAACAATAGTATTGGGCTGAGCAACGCCGGTTAAAGTGGGTTTCTTATCATCAGTTAATTGGCCTGGATCGAAACTACCCGTTTTCGTACCGACATCATCCTTAAGATTAATTAGGGTGGGTGCTTCCGGAGGCGTGGTATCAATGATCAGGGTTCGGATAGTAGGTGGGCTTAAATTACCAGCGGCATCAATGACAATAATCGCAATATTATAAACACCATCTGGCAAATCTTCATCGAGCGTCCAGGTGAATCTTCCGTCAATGGGATTATAATCTGCATTGACCTGTTTTGAACCAATCGTAATTTTTACTTTTGTGTTGGGGTTTTTCTCGCCTGTATCGCCTGAAAAAGTAGGGCGGGGTGTATCCCTGTAAATATATTTCGCTTGGTCATATGCAAGTATGTTCATATTTTGTATTCCGAATAAAAATCTTTATTAATTGACAATTTGAGTGAGTCATGATGATAAGTGAACATATTTAACAGGTTTCAGAGAAGCGTCTTAAAAACAGGGGAAGGCTGCTGGTTGTTAGTGATTTAAGAGCGGAGCTGAAAAATAAGAATGAGGCTGAAATGAATGAACGCTAGAGTGAAGAGATGAAAAGAAAAAACATTATAAAATTATAAAACCCTCTCACAGTAGAAAGGGCATTATGCATAATCCTAAGACACCAACTCCTGCGCATACAAATACAGCGCCTTCAGCTGTGCCATCTTCTCCGTATTCCCTTCATGCAAACTCGCCAGCGACTCCAGCTCCAGCAGAAACGCCTGCACGCGTTCGGCATTCAACGCTTCGCGGCGATGCTGCAACCAGCGCTGCTGCTCGGCGTCATCCAGCGTGCCGGGGAAGTTGCGCGCTCGATAGCGGAACAACAGTTTAGCGATACGCTTATCTTCGAAGCTCAAATCCAGCGCCGGTAAGTTTTGCGGCGGCGTCTGGCGGATAATATTCATGCCAGCGCGATCGGAGTCGCTGAAGAAACCGTCATACAACTGCGCATCCACATCATCTGAAGGCGTAAACGGCTCGGCGTCGGCAAACAGCGCCACCACTTTCTCACGCACCTCCGCATGGTCACGCAGCAGCTTAAGGTTAGCGAGACACTGCTGACGATCGATATTCAAACGCGCGGCATCTTCCGGACGCAGCGTGCTCGCGGGCGCCAGCACCGGACACTTATTGATGTGCACCAGCTTGATCGGCACCGCAGGCAGATCGCCCAGATCGCTGTGACGGGTATACAAACGCTCACGCAGTTCATCTGACCCAAGCTCCAGCAGCGGCGACATATTACCAGCCAGATCGGCGACAATCAGCGCGTTTCGGTTATCCGGATGCCACGCCAGCGGCACAATCCAGCTGGTGTTACCGCGCGCCGCGCCGAACATGCCGGAGACGTGCACCAGCGGTTTCATCTGCGGGATATCAATCAACGTCATCAGTTTCTGTTTGTTGCGATGGGTAAACAGAAACTCAAACAGCTTCGGCTGCTTCTCTTTCACCAGTTTCGCCATCGCCAGCGTGGCATAAACGTCCGACATCGCATCGTGCGCCTGTTCATGCGCCACGCCGTTGGCCTTGGTGAGATGCTCCAGCTTAAAGCTTGGGAAGCCATCATCATTTTCCGGCCACTCAATGCCTTCCGGGCGCAACGCGTAGCAGGCGCGCATCACATCAAGTAAATCCCAGCGTGAATTGCCGTTTTGCCAGCTCCAGCCGTACGGATCGAAGAAGTTGCGATAGAAGATATTGCGCGTCACTTCATCGTCGAAGCGCACATTGTTGTAACCAATCACACAGGTTTGCGGCTCGCTAAACAGGCCGTGAATGCGTTCGGCAAACGCCGCTTCTGTTACACCACGTGCTTTGGCGGTTTGCGGCGTAATGCCGGTGATCATCACCGCTTCCGGCTGCGGCAGATAATCGTCGGCTGGCTGGCAATAAAACACCTGCGGTTCACCTACCGCATTGAATTCTTTATCGGTACGCATGCCCGCAAACTGCGCCGGACGGTCCAGCGACGGGTTTTTACCGAAGGTTTCATAATCGTGAAATAAGAAGGTGAACTCAGAGGCGGGCACGGCGTTATCCTGGCAATGGAGAATCAACGCACAGGATAGTCGTCCCTGGATAGCAGTACAACCTTGATCATCCTCGCTGCGAGCGGGCGCGCAGCATTTATGCGCAGTTCATACTTTTTTTCAATTTATTCAGATCTGTAAGCGCTATTTGCCGTAAAACGTGCGGCGGTAAATTCATTTTTTGATCTTGAGGAAGAAGTGTTGAAAAGGCGTCTGCTGGTAACTGTATCTGGAATGATTGTTTGGGCATCGTTGGCGCAGGCTGACGACAGCATGCCATTTCCCCTGACGCCACCGCCGATTGATGCGGCTTCATGGGTGTTGATGGACGCCACAACCGGACAAATTCTCACCGCCGGCAATCCGGATGAAGAGCGTAACCCGGCCAGCCTGACCAAACTGATGACCGGTTATGTCGTTGATCGCGCTATCGATCAGAACAAAATCAGCCGCGATGACAAAGTCACCATCGGCAAAGATGCGTGGGGCGCGGGCAATCCGGTGTTTAAGGGTTCTTCGCTGATGTTCCTCAAGCCGGGCGATCAGGTCACGGTGCGCGACCTGATGCGCGGCGTGATCATCGATTCCGGTAACGATGCCTGCGTGGCGCTGGCGGATCACGTGGCCGGCAGCGAAAGCAGCTTCGTCACCATGATGAACAGCTACGTGCAGAAACTCGGCCTGTCGCACACCCATTTCGAAACCGTGCACGGCCTCGACGCGCCGGGCCAGCACACCACCGCACGCGATTTGGCGGTGCTGTCGCGCGCCATCATCAGCGGCGAGCCCGATTTCTACGCCATGTACGGGGAGAAAACCCTGACGTGGAACGGCATCACTCAAAACAATCGCAACGGCTTGCTGTGGGATCAAAATCTGCACGTCGATGGTCTGAAAACCGGCCACACCGAAAGCGCCGGTTTTAACATCATCGCTTCTAACGTTGTCGGACGTCATCGCCTGATTGCGGTGATCATGGGCGGCAAGAGCCCGAAAGGGCGTGAAGATCAGGCGCGCAAGCTGCTGGTGTGGGGCCAAAACAGCTTTGATACCGTGCAGCTGTTCCATGCAGGCAAAAAAATCGGTACCGAAAACGTTTGGTACGGCAATCCGCATAAAGTGGATGTCGGCACCACGCAGGATATCTACCTGTCGCTGCCGCGCACCGAAGTGGCTAACGTGATGGCAAAATACGTCATCGATCGCAAAGATCTGGAAGCGCCGCTGAAAGCGGGCGAGCAGATTGGTGAAATTCAGGTGATGGACAAAGATAAGCAGCTGGCAAGCTATCCGCTCTACGCGCTGCAAGCGGTTGATCAGGCTGGCATCATTACGCGCATCAGCGATTACGTGAAACAGAAACTGTAATCCGTCGCGTATTTCCGCGTCATCATCGTCGCCGTGCTGCGGCGGTGATGGCACAATCGCTGTTTCTGCTGCTGATGAGAGGCAAGGTATGAAAGCATCGATTGTTGAACGTAATCCGCAAAGCTGGCTCGGTTATCATCTGCAAGGTCCGTGGCAGGAAACCGTGCCGCGCGGCTTTAACCAGCTGAAAAGCTGGGTGAGCGTGCACAAGGTTGAAGGCGAATGGCTGGCGATCTATTACGGCAATCCGCAGGAGTTGCCGCCCGAAGAGCTGCGTGTAGAAACGGTGATTACCGCGCCAGAAGATGTGATTCCGGCGGCGGGCGACGATATCGAAAAAGGCTTATTGCCGGGCGGCCGCTATTTTCATGCGCGCGTTGAAGTGCTCAACAACGATTTCTTCAGCGCGTGGCGCAGTTTGTTCGATAGCTTGAATGCGCAGGGCGGCTGGCAAGTCGACAATCGTCCGTGCTTTGAGCATTACCTTTCTGATGGATCCGACAGCGGCAACTGGCTGGTGGATATGTATATTCCGGTACGTGCGGATGATTAAATTACGCGGTCACCATAAATGGCGACCCTACAAAACCGCACT